>JBEIPT010000018.1:0-20272 GCA_040376895.1 Lysobacteraceae bacterium
AGGTGTTGCCGTTCGGGGGCGATGGTGAGCGCATCACCGTCGCCTTCAATGCCCAATTCACACACGACGGCCCCACCGGCCGCTGAGGAAGTCCTGCACCATGTCGCTTCGCCTGTTCAATTCGATGACTCGCCAGCTGGAACCTTTTGCGCCCGCCCGTGAAGGCGAGGTCAGCATGTATTGCTGCGGTCCGACCGTCTACAACTATGTCCACATCGGCAATGCGCGGCCAGCGGTCGTGTTCGGTTTGCTGGCGCGCGTGCTCCGGCGGATCTACCCGAAGGTTACCTACGCCCGCAACATCACCGACGTCGACGACAAGATCAACAAGGCCGCAATCGATCTCGGCGTGCCGATCGAAACGATCACGAACAAGTATGCCGATGCCTACCACCAGGACATGGCACGCCTTGGCGTTGATCGTCCGGACATCGTGCCGCACGCTACCCATCACATCGGTGACATCATCGCGATGTGCGAAGCGTTGATCGAGAAGGGCCATGCCTATGCGGCAGAGGGCCATGTCCTGTTTGCAGTGGCCACGTTTCCGCAATACGGCGAACTCTCGCGTCGCTCGACCGACGAAATGTTGGCCGGCGCCCGCGTCGACGTGGCGCCGTACAAACGTGATCCGGGTGACTTCGTGCTGTGGAAGCCATCCACGCCTGAATTGCCGGGTTGGGATTCGCCGTGGGGTCGCGGTCGACCGGGGTGGCACATCGAATGCTCGGCCATGTGCAAAGCACACTTTGGCGAGTCAATCGACATTCATGCCGGTGGCATCGATCTGCAGTTTCCGCATCACGAAAACGAGGTCGCCCAGTCCACGTGTGCCCATGATGGGCGCGTATTCGCGCACTATTGGCTGCACAACGGCATGCTGAACATGGAAGGGCGGAAGATGTCGAAGTCGCTCGGCAACGTGTTCCTGTTGCATGACCTGCTGGATGCCCATCCGCCGGAGGCGCTTCGTTACGCGCTGTTGTCGGCGCAGTATCGCCAGCCGCTGGACTGGTCCGACAGTTTGCTGGATCAGGCTGCGCGCACGCTTGACCGCTGGTATGGCGGTCTTCGGGATGTCGTCGACATCGATGTCGACCCGGGCTCCGATGATCTCGCGGATTCAGTATGGGCACCGCTGCTCGACGACCTGAATACGCCGGAAGCACTGGCAGCAATTTCCGAGCTGGCGGCTCAGTTGCGCAAGGCCGAAGGTGTCGACGAACAGCGGCGCGCGAAGGCGCGGCTGCTGGCTTCGGCGCGGTTCCTGGGTTTGCTGACTCAGTCGCCTGCTGACTGGTTTGCCCGCAGTCTCGACAGCAGTGGACTGGATGCTGCGGCCATCGATGCACTGGTTGTCGAACGCGCGGAAGCGAAGAAAGCCCGTGATTTTGCGCGCGCCGATGGCATTCGAAAACAGCTGGCCGATGCCGGTATCGAACTGGAGGATACGCCTCAGGGCACGCGTTGGAAGGCGATCGGCAAGTGAATTTTTTGCGGCCGCTGGAACCCACTGCCGAACTCGCGCAGAAGGCCATCGCCGAGGAATTCTCCTTCTTCGGCGACTGGAGCGAGCGGTATCAATACCTGATCGACCTGGGGCGCAAATTGCCGACCTTTGCCGAAGCAGACAAGCGCGACGAGCACTTGCTCAGCGGCTGCCAGTCGCGAGTGTGGGTGCTTGATCGACGAATCGGCGATCATCTTGAGTTTGCGGCCATCAGCGATTCTTCGATCGTCAGTGGTCTGGTGTATCTGGTGCTGCGGGTCTATTCAGGGCGAACGCCGGCTGAAATCCTGGCAACCGAACCCACGTTCATCGACGATATCGGACTGAAGAAACATCTCTCGGTGACTCGAAGCAACGGACTGCTGGCGCTGATCCAGCGCATCCGGGCGAGTGCGGCATAGCCTGATGGTTCGATCAGCCCGAAACCCTTCCGAATATCTGGCGGGCCAGCGTCGGATTGCGCGGGATTCGGTCCGAAGGGGTTTCCTCGATTCAAGCCTGCCGCATCTTTCTGGATTTCAGGGGGTCTTGATCAACGATATCGCTTGAGCGCGTTGACCAGTGCCGGGAGTGAATCAGGTTTCCCGTGCCCGTAGCGCAAGGCGATGTAGCCGGCGAAGAGCGTCTCGAGCTCCGCGGCTCGTTGCGGCCACTTCGACTTGGCACGCAGGCAAAGATGATTGGGCCCCTCGTTCCCTTCGATGGCCAAGCCATGTCGCTCAAGGCGCTTCAGGAACCGTTTCCACGCGCGGCCGAGCTTGTCCGGCCGTTGCCGGTTGCGATTGAGCATCGACCACCAAACGCCCAGTGCCAGCGCAGCGGCTCCCAGCACGCCCAATGCTATGGTCAGTCCCGAAGTACTCAGTGGGTTGAAACCCATTGGCTCAAGCATGCGGCGTTGACGATTGGCATCGTATTCAATGATCAACTGTCGCCAACGGGATGACACCCAGTCCATGCGCATACCGAGGTCGCCCAGCCAGCCTTGCTCATACCAACGGATCGCGTCTGGCAGTGCTGCATCGACGGTACCTTGGTTGATGCGCTCGGGCGCCACGGCCCCTGTGGGGTCGACACGCACCCATCCTTCGCCCGGTGCCCAGTATTCCGCCCAGGCGTGTGCATCTGAGTTGCGCACCAGCAAGTAGTCGCCGCTGGAATTGTAGACGCCACCCAGATAACCAGTCACGACCCGAGCGGGGATACCTGCGGCGCGCATGACGTAGACATAGGCTGAACTGAAATGTTCGCAATACCCTTCCTTGGTCTGGAACAGGAAGTCATCGATGGGCCGATCCATCATCAGCGGTGGTGGCTCCAGCGTGTAGGTGAAGTCTCGGCGGATCATCGACAGGATCTCGTCGGTGATCGCCACGGCATTGGCACCGTGACGTGCCTTCAACTCTTCTCCATAGGCACGTGCCCGGGGATTGGAGTTGTTGCGGGGCAGGCGCAAAGCCAGCATTCGGTGCAAGGGCGGCAGTTCGGCGCTGAATCGATAGCGGGTAGCGGAACTGAAGGAAATCAGCTTGGGTTCGATCACCGGTCGCCGCGCCAGCGTCTGCCCATCGCTGATCTGTCGCAGATCGATCCCACTGGCGCGAACGGGCAGGTCCAGCGGGAACAGCCACTGCTGTTCCGTAGGCTCCATCATCACGGAATATTTCAGAACGGATGGTTCGTCGTACTCCAGATTCAAGCCTTCCTCGTACGCCATGCGGTTCGCGCCAAGCCATGCGGTCCCATCAAAGTCCCAGAGCACGGGACCGCGCCAATAGCGTTGCTGAGGTGTCGGCAAGGGGCCTTCAAACACCGCCCGCATCACGGGCGTGTCGTCGTTCCAGAGTCCGCTCATGGCACCGGGTTCCATCCGATCGCTGATGCCGGTCTTGCCGGTGCGCGCGTCCCATGGCGCGCCCCATAGCGGGCTGCTCAAGCGCGGAAAGAATGCGAATGCCATCAGCGTCAAAGGTACTGCGGCAATCGCCAGTCGACCTGACAAGGGCAGCGCCTGGCGAATGGCTGCACCGAGTCCCGGCGTGCCCTTTCCGAACCCGGGCGTCACGCCGTGCATTGCCGCAAAGAGCACTGCGCCGACGAACAGTGCGTAGACGGTAGCAATAATCTGTTGCGAAAACAGAAACGTGACCATCGTCGTGAAGAACGAGGCGGCGAGCAACAGTCGAGCATCACGCCGGCTTTGCGTTTCCAGCAATTTCAGCGCAAGCAGGCAGATCAGAAGCGCTGATCCGCCCTCACGGCCTATAGGCATGCCAACTTCCGACACCAGCAGTGCCAGGACTGCGAGGCTGATTCCGGCCCGCAGCAGCATCGGCACTGGGCCGGGCATCCATGTCGCCCAGAAAAGCCGGACGACAAGCATGGCAATGAACGATGCCGAAAGTGAAATCGGTAGCCAATGCCAGTGGGCGACGACCATCAGGATCAGGGCCAGCGCGAGCAATCCGATTTCGTTGCGGGTCAACGATTTCGTCATGGCAGCAACGCCAGATCGGAAAGACACCGCGCGCAGAACTCGTCGCCGCTGCCGGGCCCGAATTCGTGTTCCGGCAGGATCAATCGAAAGCTCAGTCCTTCGGATTGCGCGGCAATGACCCAGGCAGTCAAGCGGGAAATGCGTGTCTCGGTATCGAGTTCAGGCATCGAAAACCAATCGAGGCACACTGCATCAGACACCGGATCGGCAAACTCCTTGACCAGCAGCGTTTCGGCGTGTGCGCTCTGTTTCCACGCAATATGCCGAGGCGGGTCGCTGTTTCGATACTCTCGGAGTCCCTGCCATTCTTCGCCGGGAGCGCGCATCCGTGTGCCGTGGTCTTCGCGGGACCCGGTAGGCAGACCTGGCGCATTGGGTTCAGCTCGCGCATAAACCAGGAAACTCCTTTCCGGGTTCAGCCAGCTCCAGGCCCACACGATGCCGAATGGGTATTCGGTCCAGAGTCGCAGACGTCCGGGTTTGAAATACCCTCTCCGATGGGTCGGAATTTCGATGGCGACCTGAGTATCGGCTGCCGGCAGCGCAACAAATTCAGCCTTCGCGTCATTCAGTTCGAGCACCAGACCACTTCGCTGGCGATGTTCTGCTTCACGGAACGTGCAGACCAGACGAAGCGGCGTTCCGGCGTGCACGGATTCGGCCCGCAAGGATTGCAGTGACAGGCCACGCAGATCTCCGACCGTATGGTGAAAGCTGACCATCGATACCGACGCGACCAGAAACGCGAACAACAACGCCGGGTTGTTGTTGAAGTTGAGTCCGCCGATCAGCATCGCCAATACGATGAGTCCGAAAAAGAAACCGTAGCCGGTAGGCAGGATATAGATCCTTCGGCCGTGCAGTGCGATCGGCAATGTTTCCGCCCGGCGATACCGGGTCAGCGCGGGCAGCCGGCGTTCGGCCTGGTTCATGGCCTGCTCCCAGCCGCGGGACCAGAGCGAACGCAGGGACATCAGCCCGACACCGCCACGCGCTTCTGGATCTGCGCTGCGATGGTTTCACGACTGGCACCGGCGTCGTGCGTCGGCACCATACGATGCGCGGTAACGGCGACGAACACTTGCTGGACGTCTTCGGGCAAAACGAAATCGCGGCCTGCCAGGAATGCCATGCCACGGCTTGCAGCCAGCAGCGCCAGTCCGGCGCGGGGTGACAGGCCCAGCTTCAGGTTGGATTGCACACGTGATGCGGCCAACAGTCGCTGGACATAGTCGATCAGTGCGTCGCTGGCACGCAGCTGGCGCACGTGTTCGCGCAGAGATTGCAGCTCCCCCGGAGCGAGGACCGGCTTGAGCTGGGCGAGCAGGTCGCGGCGGTCGGCGCCGGACAACATCTCGCGTTCGGCCTCGGCAGCCGGATAGCCGATGTTCAACCGCATGAGGAAGCGATCCAATTGGGAGTCGGGCAGTGGAAAAGTGCCCGCCAGATCGACCGGATTCTGCGTGGCCACGACAAAGAACGGCTGAGGCAACGCACGCGTCTGACCGTCGATCGTGACTTGCTGTTCGGCCATCGCCTCCAGCAATGCACTTTGCGTCTTGGGCGTGGCACGATTGATTTCGTCGGCCAGGATCAACTGCGAGAAAATCGGCCCTGGATGGAACCGGAACTCACCATGCTCGCGCTGATAGACGGAAACACCGAGAATGTCGGACGGCAGCAGGTCGCTGGTGAACTGGATACGCTGGTATTGCAGGCCAAGGCTTGCCGCCAACGCATGCGCCAACGTGGTCTTGCCGACCCCGGGAACGTCCTCGATCAACAAATGCCCGCCTGCGAGCAGACACGCCAATGCCATGCGAACGGTTTCGGATTTGCCCAACAGCACTGAGTCAACTTGTACCTTTACTGCTTCGATCTGTTCTGCCTTGCCCATGATGGTCCCTGTTGTCCGTTCGTCCGCCATGGTCCGGAGCATGCCCGAATTTCTGTCGTTTGGGTGTGTGCAATGACTCACCGTTTGTTCTGGCTTCTGTTTGCGGCCATGGCTGTGCTACGACTCGTCCTCGCGTCGAATGTTCCGCTGTTTGGAGATGAAGCGTTCTACTGGCAGGAAAGTCGCAGGCTGGCCGCTGGCTACAGCGATCTGCCCGCAGGCACGGCCTGGGTGGTTGCGGGCAGTGAAGGTCTGTTCGGACACTCCTTGCTGGCACTGCGCCTCCCATTCATCTGCGCAGGCTTGTTGACTGTGTTGCTGGTGCGGGCAATGCTGCGCCGGATATCCGACCCGGAGACCGCGGACCGTGGGGCCATCCTGGCGCTGTTGATGCCGATCGGACAGGCAGTGGGCGTTCTGGCGATCCCCGATGTCGTCCTGACGCTGTGTCTGGTACTGGGCGCGGTCGGGTTGGTCCGGGCCAAAGAAGACGACCAATGGCGTTGGTGGTTGTTGTTTGGACTGGCCTTGGCTTGTGCATGGGCATTTCATTGGCGCACAGTGATGATCTATCTGGCCGGCGGCGTTCTGTTGATCTGTGACTCATCGGCACGGCGTCTGTGGCATTCGCCGAGGCACTGGATCGCGCAAGGCATCGGGCTGGTTGGATTGGTCCCGAGCCTGATGTTCAACGCCGGGATGGACTGGCCGGCGCTGCGCTTCCAGGCGGTCGATCGCCACGAATGGGGCTTTAGTGCCGCTGGATTGATGATGCCGTTCGAGCAGGCGGTCGCATGGTCGCCGGTCCTGCTTGTTCTGGGCCTGTTCGGCGCCTGGCAGTTGGTCCGCTCCGCTGCACCCTCTCCGGCGCGTTCGTTTGCGTGGCTTGGGCTGGGATTGTTCGGTGCGTATTTCCTGATCGGTTGTTTCGCTGATCAGGAACGCACTCGCATCCACTGGCCGGCGCCGGCCATGCTATTGCTGATTCCGGCACTGGTGCAGTGGTTGCAACGGCCGTCCCGGGTTTGGCCCTGGCTCGTCGGAAGCGCCGGAATTGCAGCGGCAATGGTCTTTGGCATGTTGGCGATTCTTTGGTTGAAGCCGGGCTGGACCGAGCCGTTCGGGAAACGCTTCGGCGCCAATTTCATCGGCTACGACACACTCGCTGAAACCATTCAACCCATGCTGGATCGCAAGCCTGGATTGGTCCTCGTCGCCGATAATTTTCTGCTGGCAGCACAGCTCGATTGGTACCTGGATCGTTCACCGCTCGCGCTCGATTCAGCACGCAACACGGAACACGGACGGGCTGTTCAACTCAAACTTTGGTCATTGGATGAAGCGGCGCTTCAGGCGAGTCCTTGGCAATACGCTTTGTTGGTGGTGGATGACTCGGCATTGTTTGCGGTCGAACGGTTCGCCTTCTATGCCTCGTTGTGCCAACGGCTCGGTGGCCTTGAGTTTGCCGGCGAGCAAATGACTGATGATGGGCGTCGACGATTCACGCTCTGGTTCGCGGATCGGCATGGGTCGGATTGCCCTCAACCGATTCTGTCGATGATGTTCCCGATTGAACACCGACCCACGCAGGTGATCGTCGGCGGATATGCCGCGCAGCATCTGGGTCGTGTCCGCGCCGTACATCTGGAGGCCGAAGGACGGTTGCTCACCACCGATGTCCTCGATGCACAGGGTCCGATCGTCGATACACATTGGCCTGAGCTTCGTGATGGCAATGGCGAGCACGTCGGGTTTCGCTTCGAACTCGACCGCGCCTCGCTGCCGCCTGGTTTGTCGCACTATCGACTGGTCGCGGAGGCAGACGACGGCCAACGCCGGGAGGTCGCCCGATTCTGGCTGGACCCGGCGCTGCGCTGAGTCAGGAAGTCAGAAACTGTCGTCCGAGCTGAAGCCGCCGCTATCTCCGCCAAAGCTTGAGTCGGTAGAGAAGCCACCGCTGTCGTTGTCGGAACTGCCCGAACTGCCGGAACCACCGAACACGCCACCAAATCCGCCGTGGTCGGAGCCGCCGTAACCGCCGGACTCGCCGCGCGGCAGACGGAACCGATGGTTGCTGTGGACCCTGTCCCAGGCATCGTTCAGCAAAATGCCCCCACGCAGCAACTCGCCGAGTACGGCGCCGATGACAATGCCGTTGCCGAACTCCGAGTCGCGGGAATCGTAGGAATGGCTGCGGAAACGACGGCGCAGTTCTTCGGCGTCGCCGAGTTGTTTGACAAGGGCCGCTTGTTGGGTGCGCAACTGGGCGATTTCGGTGTCGTGCTGGCTGATCTGCGCACGCGCGTTGGCAAGACCCGCGACCAACGCATCATCCTTGGGCGTAGACGTCGAACGCGCGTCGTCGCGCAGCGTCTGAAGGTCTTCGCGGCCCATATGGGTGGTGAGAGTCTGCACGGCTTCAACCGTGAACGGATCACTGCCATCGGCAAAGGCAGCGCGCTGTTGCAGGTTCAGTTGATGACCCTGTTCTTCCAGCGCCAAGGCTTGCTCGGCGGCAACCAGGGCTTGTTCAGCCTGAGCCCGGCGTGCTTCGAGTTCGCCGTAGCCGACACGGTCCAATGCCTCCCGTTCGATGCGGGCGAGTTCGGCGCGGGCCTCCGGCAAACGCGCCTTGAGAGTGTCGGCATGGGCACGCAATTGCACGGCGAGCGCAAGCAGCATCCGATAGTTGCGGTGCGCGCCGTCGTAGCGACAAAGTCGCGCGACCCACCCATCCATGGTCCGGATCAACGGCATCGCGTCGTATTCGGGAAAACCGTATCGGCGTTGCCATAGATACACGAACAATTTGTCGGCCTCGTAAGGCTTGCGCTTCTGCTCGCGGTCGCCTTCGGCGGTCTGGCATTTGGTTTCCGCTGCGGCGATCTGTTGCTCGAGGGCGGTTACGCGTTCGCTTGCTCCGATCCAGAGTGGATCCGTCCGGGATGTTTCGGCCGCCCGGACAAACAAGGACTGTTCTTCCCCAAGCGCCTGATCACGTCGCTTCACGCAGTCCAAACGGACTTGCGCGAGATCGTTCTGGCGGATGCCTGAACTGGCGATCCGTTGGTCGAGCGCCATGAACGCATCGTGGCGTTTGGCGACCAGCGACAACACCCGCTGGTCGGCAAGGTCGAGCTTGTCGCCGGCTTCGCCTTGCTGGAGCAGATCGAGTCTAAGCCGCGCCAGTCGTTCCGTGCTGGCATGCTCCTGCGTACGTGCAGTTTGCTGGATCGACAGCAGCGCATCCAATCGGCGCGCAACACGATCGGCTTCGGCGCGCTGCGCGTTGATGCGGGCGTCCATGTCCTGCAGCGCTTGTGTACCGGTACTCATGAATCGCTCCTCACCAGTCCGTGATCGTGCCGCCGGCGATCTCGACCGAATAACGCGGCTCGAGTTCGCCACGGACCTTCGTGCCGACCACCGCGGCATCGATCAATCCATTGTCCTGTTTGTCGGCACGGACCTGGTCGTAAACCGACTGCGGCACGCGGATCGCAAAACGCGAGACCGTTTCAACCTGTTGGGTTTCTTCATTAGTCACCGGAAGCTTCAGGATCTCACCATCGGCATCGACTGCCTCGACGATCACATAGTGACTGCGACCTACGTCTTGGCCAGTTGCTTTGCGGCGCACACCGGACTGCACTCCCGGACGATTGACGATCCGGAGTTCGTAGGCCAGATCGACCTGTGCTGCCGCTTGCGAAAATCTGGCGACTGCCGAGCGCGCCTTGTCGACTTCGCCCAGACGCAAGGTCTGCTCGGATGCGCCATCGAGACGCTGCATTTCGGCAGCTACCGGTTCACTGAGTGCGAGCCCGAGCAACAACGTTCGACCAACGCGGAAACTCTGCTCGATCTCTTGCAGTTCGGCCGCCGATCCCAATTGGCTGCGAATCTCCGCCAGAGGTTTGGACAGGTCACTGAGTCGCGCTTGTTCAGCGACCAGCAGTCGTTCGGCTGCCTCCTGGTCGGCCGCAAACTGGTCGGCGGACAGGGGTGCAAGCACAGCAAGTTCTCCGGTCGTTGCCAAGGCGTCGGTCAGGAGCCGTCCGGCTTTGGCCTTGCGTTCGGATACGGCTGCTTCCGAGATGGGTTGAGCTTCCGGATCGAGTTGCTCCAGACGCCGTTGCTGTGAGGTCAGTTCGGATTGGTGACGAACTGCGCCTTTCTGCAGGTTGCTGATCTGGTCCTCGAATTTGCCATACGCAAAGTGATCGGCGATCTGACCCGGAAGGGTCGCCACGACCCACAGGGTGCCGACTCCAAGCGTGGTGAAGACAGTTCGGCGGAACCAACGCCATCGCTCGATGTAGAACTCGGCAAGGCGCACGGCGACAGTGCGCTTCGGAGGCGCATAAGTGAAGCGATCCTGTTTGAGCGCTTCCACGCCCTGACGAATGATGTCGTCACTGACGGTGATGCCCTGGCCGGCATAGATCTGCTGGACGCGTGCGACAAACGCCGCATCACGCGCATCCGAGTGCAACTCGCGCGAAATCACGTCCTGCTCGTGGCGCAGGGTGTCGACGACATCCATGGCCAGCATCACTTCGTCCAATCCCGGTTCGGCCCGAACGGCCACTCCGGTCGGGCTTGCGGTCGGCAGCGCGGGCGGGTTCTGGCGAAGGTCAGTCATGGCCAGTTCCACCTGAATATCGGGCTCATCTTGAGATATCTCGGTCGTCGATCAGGAGGCATGCCACACATTGGACCCGACTTGCGGTGGTGATGCAATTGCCACACGGTCCACGGGTGACGCGTGTCAGATCCGGAATCCGGTGTTTGTCGACGGTTTCGCAGACTCGAGATCGAGACTGGGTCTAACATCCTTGGAGAGGCTCTGAATAAGTCCATCCTGGACTTCTTCAGAGGCGGCAAGTCCGGCAAAGGTCCGGACTCGCCTCACGCCAATCAACGACTTGCGTCGTTGATCGCGGCGGTGCATCCCTGCACCGCAGGAACCTCTGAACTTGTTCAAAGGTTCCTCAGGTCGATGCAGGAGGCGGGCATGAACTTCGCGAAAAGATGGGTCGGGTTCGGGCTTTGGCTCATGTGCAGCTCGATCTGGTCCATGACGGCGAAGTCGGTCACGCCGTACTGGGCCGATCCGGTGCCTCAGGGCCAGTTGGAGGTGTCGCTCTCGGCGAACGCCGGAGTGCAGGCGAATGTGCCGGTGGTTTCCGCATTCGGAGTGCCATTTCCACGGGGATCCATCACCGGCGCCGGATTGGCGAGTCTGCGCGTGTCCGACAACGGTCAGGAGATCCCCGCTTATGTAGAAGCGCTGACGCCCTGGCGCCACCGGACCGATGCCCAGATCGACAACCAGTCCGTGCGTGTGGCCCTGGTCCAGGTTGAAGTGGTGTTTCCGAATCCATCGGTTGCGCGTGTGCTGACGGTCAGTTGGGGTGGTCCGGCACGCGCCATGAACCGGCCCGCACGCGCCACACGTGCAACGACCTGGACTTTGGTCGAAACCGGCAGTTTTGAAGCGGCAGACGCGGTCTTCGAGCCTAAGGTTCTGGCCCAATTGCCGGCTGAATGGCTTAGCCTCGGTCTGCTCAAGGGCAATCGCGCCTTGCCATTTTCCGCCGGCAATCCCGCCACGCGCGACAACCCGGCGACGAACGATGCAATCGTCTCATGGCCCGGATTCGAGGAGCAGGAGCGGGCGCACAAGAACGATTTCCACACGGTGATCAATGAAGACGATCCGGCTGTGTTGCCCGAGAACCTGTGCCCGTACAAGACCGACTTCGAGCCCTGGTTGTATGACCGCGCAGCCACGATGTTCGCTTTGCATTTTCGCTCCGGTTCGGTGAAGGCACTTCGCGAAGCAATACGGTTCACTGACTTCTACCGTGCGCGGATCAATGCCAGCGGCCTGTTCACCTTGAAGCCGGACGACAACAAGTACGCATTCAACGAATCGCTGGCCTATGCATTCTGGATGACCGGTGACGAAACGTTCTTGCCGGCGATTTCATTGACCGCCAATGCACACAACAGTACGCAGCATGTCTGGAGTGCCGGGCTCGGGTTCTGGACCGAGCGGTCAGTGGCATTCAAGTTGATGGCACATGCGATCGACTATGAGGTCACCGGTAACCAGGTGCGTCGAGACAGCGTGGATCAGATCGTCACTGCATTGGCTGGACATCAGGATGGCGCCAGCGGCGCGATCCCGGCGGCAGGGCGGATTGACGGTGGCTTCTATCACACCGGTGCGCAGCACGGCGACTGGGACGCGGCGGCGTTTGGTGCATCAACCTGGATGACCGCGTTGTTGACCGATGCATTGCGCCGCGCCTATCTGACTCGCGGCGACGGCGCGACCGCGCACATGATCCGGCGCACCGGAACCTTCCTCAAGACGAGCCTGCGAACGGCCGACAGTGCCTTTGGCACGGCTGTCGCGCCACGCTACGTGATCGAATACGACGGCACCGACTTTGCCGTGCAATCGCCATTGCACGAGATCGAGCACGCGTTGAATGTCGGATCGGCGATTGCATGGGCCGATTACTTCGGCGCCTTGCTCGGACAACGTGATGCCACACTGGCCGGACATCGAACCTCGCTGTATGCCACGTACGATTTGGGCGTGAATTTCTGGATCCGTCCGGCCGGTCCGGCGAGTGGGCTGGCCGCGTTTCGCGTCACACCGTGGCGGAAATGGGCCTGGCAACACAGAACCAGTGATGGCTTGTCATTCGCGGTGGTGGCAGCCGATGCGATCGCTGGCGAAACCCCGCTGTTCTGGAACAGTTTCGAAGATTGATTCGCCTGTTAGAGTCCGGCAAACAAGCGATCAAGGGAAGTGACCATGCAGCCGGAGCAGTCGAACAGCGGTGTGAAGCACGTCGAATGGTTGGTGGGTGGACTGGTCGTCGTGGGTATCCTGGTGTTGGTGCTCCTGTTCCGCAGCCAGCGGCCAGGTGAGCCATTGGTCGGCGGTAGTGCTGATGCCCAACCCGCAGCGCTTGCCGTTGCCGGTTTTCCAGAGGCTCCGGGCGGCGCGGTTATCGGAGAAATCGTGTCGCGGATGGGTGTCGTCAAGGTCGCGGTGTCGGAGTACTGGCAAACGATGGGGCAACCGCCGACCGACAACAAGATGGCCGGATTGTCCGACCCGGACAGCTATTCGGGCCGATGGGTCCGGCGCGTTGAAGTGCTTTCTTCGGGGAACATCATGATCCATGTCGATGACCCCAACGGGCAGCGGTTCCGCGTCGAATTGAGGGCCGCCTATCGCCCGGATTCGGGCATGATCGATTGGCAGTGTTTCAGCAATCACCCGTTCATTCGTTCCACTCTGGATCAGTGTACGTACGCCCCGGATTGATCTGGGTCCGATTTGTGCGCCGTTGACCGGGAAATTGCAGAGCGCTTCACTCTGTGGGACCGGCAACTGTGGGAGTCGCCGCATTGACCTGCTCGAAGTGTTGCATCACTCCAGAAAATCACCGTCCACGTAGTACCAGCGGCCCTGTTCGCGAACGAATCGACTGAGTTCGTGCAGTCGCTTTGCCGATGCGCCGCCTTGTCTGCAACGCGCGATGAATTCGACGGTCGCCGTTTCAGCTTGCTGCTCGTGGCGTTTGACGCTGAGGCCAAGCCACGTCAGCGCGAGTGCTTCGGCAGCGGTCAACTCGTTGTCCGACGGGCGTGTGCTGGCATGCCAACTTGCCAGCAGAAACGGAACCTGATGCATCACGTAGGCGCTGTAGCGAGCGCGCATGAGTTGTTCGGCTGTGCCGGCCAGCGCGTCGCCACGATGGAACGGCGCGCAACAGACGTCGTACCGAGGGCCGCCACAAGGGCAAGGTACGGGCGCGGAACGACTCATCGACGATGGAAAGTGCCGCGTGCGTCCGGCCACCAGATGGCGCCGTCTTCCGAGCTGGCTTCGAACACGCCCAATCGATGGATGCTGGCCTGATCGAACGCCAGCTCGCGTACGGCTTCATCATGGCCACGCGGAAACACCGCGTGGATCATCTCGCGGCCAATACTGTATTCGGTGTCGTATTCGGTCTGGCGTTTGACGCCGAGTACCGGGAATTTGGCGCTTACGGCCTTGAACCATGCCTGCAGCGGCGGCGGCGCCACCAAGGCGTCCCGGTAGGAGTGGTCTTCGTCCCATTCGGTTTGTTCGTCGAACCAGTCGAAAAAATCGTCGGGTTCGGTCGGTGCCGAATCCGGCACGAACACCATCAGTTCAAGGCTCATCGGTGTGCGGTTTCACTTGGCGATCAGGATGCGTCCGGGTGGACGCATCCATCATTGAAGAGCATCAGAACTCGATGCGCAGACCCAGATTGAGGTTGTCCTCGCTGAAATCACTGCGGCCGAGGCTGCGTTCGTAGAGCACGAATCCCGACTTGCCGTTCGCGAACACCATCGACAGGCCCAGACCCAATCGCATGAAATCGCTGTCATAGGCTTCGCCGGAGATCGTGATCGGCGTGCCGGTCGGATCATTGACGAACCGGGCTTCGATCACGCTCGGGTCATCCTTGAATTCGTGTTCCCACTCAAGCGACAGGTTCGGCATCAGGATGCCCCAGCTGGTGCTGTGCGTGAAGCTGACCCGGCCACCCAGCACGCCGATGATCGACGTGACATCGCGGGTGTCGATGATCATGCCCAGTCCCGAACCCGATTGCGACTGCAGCGTTTCCACGGACTCATCGAAACCGAATCGTGACCAGGTCAGGCGCCCGTAGGGACCAAAACTCCAGGCATCATGCTGGAAGTCGCGGCCAACCGTTGCCGAGAACGACATCATGTCGCCATCGCTGCTGGAGCGCGCGATCTGGTCGACCGTGCTGAACCCGCCGCCGATGCGCGGCAATGTGTATCGGATCCTGCGATCGAGGTCGTAGCTGTTGCGGCCCCAGGTGAACACGTTGTCGAGGTACCAGTTGTTGCCGTAGTAGTAACTCGAATAGCCGGACAGACTGTAGCCCTGCGTGTCGAGGGTTCCACCATCACCGGCAAGATCTGCATCCTGGCGCGTATAGCCAAGGGCTGCGCCCAGAACCAGGCGATCGGACTTGCGGTAGTCGACGCCAACCGTCAGGCCGTTGATGTCCATGTCGTAGCCTGGATTGACCGAAGTGCCGTCGGCTTCAATGCGACCGAGTTGTCCGGATGCGAAGAATCCCCAGCGCGAGAATTCGGCGCCGACTTCCGGTGTGCCGGTGTCTTCCGCGTTGAGCAGATATCCGAGCAACTCGCCAAACCCGAGCTGGCCGCCCGGTCCGGTCAGCGTGAGTCCCGCCAGCGCATTCGTCGGCATGTTGCCGCGCAAGCTGGTCATGCGTGCCTTGAGGTTGTTCTGTTGCGCCTGCGCGGCGAGCAGCGATGCGTTCGACTGCACCAGGGCAACTTTCGGGAACAGTGCTTCGAGGGCATCGGTGGCAGCCTCGGGGTTGAGGCCTGCGGCATCGACGATTTCCCGGCAGCGCTGGAACAGATCGTTTTGTGCACCCGTACGGTTACCGCCGAGTGCCGCCAGGGCTGGACAGGCTTCATCGATCGCATCCGCAACCGCACTCTGCTCGGGTGACAGATTGTTCAGTTCGGCAACCGCACCATTCAACGAGAACTCGACCGGCCCGCCCGCAGGGTCGGTTGTCCGTGCGGTGGCGCTTGCCGGGCCCGGCAGGTCCACTCGAACCCGGATCGAACATTCGCCCGCAGAGTTGGTGGTGCAAGTGTCGGCGGAGCGGATGACGTTGGTGCCGGTCCAGGTCACCACCACACCATCGACCGCCTGGCCATTGCCGTCGGCCAGCCGCACTTTCAAAGGCTCGGAGTCGGTGTTCGTGGGCAAGGTCTGCTGGTTGCCGCTGACCGCAGTCAGTTGGGCATTCGTGATCAGGCCCGTGGCCAGAATCTCGACAGTGCCGCTGCCCGCAACGCTGGCCACGACTCTGTTCAGACCTCGGTTGGGACCAAGTCGCAACGTCGCGGTGGCTTCACCGGCGCTGTCGGTGACGTTGGTCTGTTGCGTCAAGGTTCCGCCGCCGGTGGTCACGGTCCAAGTCACCGGAATGCCGGCACGTGCCTTGTCGGTGCCGGCAACGACTGCACCTTCGGTCACCCTGATCCGGAACGGCACCGGCAGGACGGTTGCGACGGCAGCCGACTGATTCTGGCCGCCGACCACGGCTATGTTGCCGACCGTGCCGTTGGCGCTGAACACGAAGCGCAAGAGTCCGTCGAATGCTGAAGCCTCGATCTGGATCGGACCGGCCGTCGCGCCGTATCGGAATGTCATCGACGCTTCACCGACGCCATTGGTGACGCTGGTGCCGGAAGCGAGGGTCGCAGCCCCGGAGACTACACGCCATTGAATGGTCTGGCCTTCAATGACAACGCTGGCATCGTCGATCAACACGACCACCAGCGGGGCATCCGCCAGAGCATTCAAGGCTCCGATCTGGTTGTTGCCCGAGACCGGCAGCAAGCGACCCACCGCAACAGCGATAAATGTGGCCGTTGCGCCGGAATCGCTGCGCGTGGCGGTAATCTGGACCGGACCGATTGAGTTGCCCAGTGTCACCAGAACACTCGATGTGCCTGCGCCGTCGGTCACGGTGCTCGTTTGCGACAGCGTGGCGGCGCCGCTGACGGCCCAGTCGATCGTGACTCCCGCATTCGGCGTCCCGCCACTTTCGGCACGGACAACCAGTGGGGCAGGCAGTGCCGCGCCGGGCAGGCCGGTCTGACCATCACCGCTGAAGTTGATCAAGTCGAGGGACGCGGCAGTGACCGTAAAGTCGGCGATCGTGGTTCCACCAAATGCACTGGCGCGCACGACGGCCGTACCGGAAGTGCCGCCATAACTGAACGTCATGCTGGCGTCACCGTTCGTGTCGGTTGTGCTCGTTGCACCATTGAGATTGACCGACCCGGTGCCGGAGACAACCGACCATATGACGGTCGCGCCGGCAACCGGACTTGCACCGGAGCTGAGTCGCGCAACCAGAGCTTGTGCGCCGGGTGAATTGGGTGCGCCTTGTTGGCCATCGCCGGACACCACCGACAGCAGGCCATTGCTGCTGATCGTGAAGATCGTCTGGACCCCGGGCGCATCAGCGCGACTGGCAGTGATCTGCGCGGCGCCACCGTTGACCGACAAAGTCGGAATGATGCTGGCGAGCCCGCTCGTATCGGAGATCGAGGTTGGCCCTGACAGGGTCGCACTGCCACTGGTCACCGCCCAATTGATGGTGACGCCTGGAACGGGTGCGACATTGTTCTCCGGCCGCACGACCAAGGGCGCCAGTGTGGCGCCAGGTGCGCCGGTTTGACCGTCACCACTGACGCGAACCAGCGTCGGCAACAAGCTGGTCAGCGCAAAGTCCGTGGATGCCAAACCTGGCCCGGCATCCGTTGCCCGGATCACGCTGCCGCCGCCGGAGGCACCGAAGTTGGCGAATACGCTCGCGCGACCGGCAGCGTCGGTGACCGAACTGCCAGCTTGCGGGAACGCGGGGCCAGACACGGTACCCCAGTTGATGGTCTTGCCAGCCAGCGGGCTGCTGACCGTCTTGCCATCACGGAGTTCGACGAGCAGCGGCAGCAGCGTGGTTGTGCTGGTCAATCCGGTTTGATTGTTGCCCGAAATCAGCGCGAGCGTGGGCGCGACCACGGTGATCGCCACCGAATCGGTGACGCCCGGCGCATCGGTTCGGCTGGCTGTGAACGCGACGGTCGAAGGCACGGCCGTACCGACGGTGGTCGCGAACGTGGCAATGCCGGCTCCGTTCGTTACCGACGAACCGCCTGCGGGGATCGAGGATCCTGCGTCGAGTGTCCAGTTGACGGTGACTCCGGCTGCAGGCAAACCGTTATCCAGTGCCGTGGCCTGAAGCACCACGTTTTCACCGGGATTCGCCTCCAGATCCGGTCCCGTACTCAGCGTTGCATTCACCACGTTCACGGTGAAGCTGACCGGTGAAGGCGGGCATCCAGGTGTCGGTGTTCCGCACGTGCCGTTGGCATTGACCGTGTAGCTGCCGACCGAGCCGGAAGTGAACGTAGTGGTCGCATCGCCGTTGGTGATATTCGGTGGCACCGACGCTGGCAGCAACGTGGGACCGGCCGGTGCGACATTCCAGTCGACGTTGTTCGGATTCGGTGACCCATTCAACAAATATCGTGCGGTGATCAACAGCGGTTGGTTGAGTTGGACTGTCAGCACCGGACTGCTGATGGGAGTCAGCGAATAGTCGTCGTTGATCGCAAGTGGAATATCGACGAATTGATTGGTGTCGGTTCGGGTTCCGCGCAGCACCACGGTAGTGCCGGGCGCTGCCCCCAGATCGACCACCGCGCCCGCTTCGCCGGCGCCGTTCGTGGTGGTCGTCACAGTTCCCAGCGTCCCTGCGCCGGATTGAATGACCCAGCTGATCGGAATGTTCGTCGCCGGTATGCCGCCATCCAGGGCCACAACCTTGACGGGCGGGAGGGAAGTGTTGGCGTCGCCGCCGAGCGGATTGCCGATTGCTGCCTGCAGATCGGTGCCGACCAGTACCGTGAAGCTTGTACCGACGGTCAGGCAATTGTTGGTCAATTCCGGTATGCAATAGCTGCCGTTGAGTGTGTAGACACCCACAGTGTCGCCACTGAATTGGGTCGTGAAATTGCCACTGCCGTCCGAAGTCAGCGGCAGTGTCGGGTTGAACGTGAACAGGCCGGGGCCGATGACGTCGTAGTCTCCGCTGGCACCTGGGAGCGGGGTCCCGTTGCGGAGCGCTCGGGAGATGATGGTCACCGGAACGTTCGGCTGCGTCCGCAGGGTGGTCGGCCCGCCAGGCTGCATCGTGTAGTTGTTGGAGGTGATCTGGTAGGTCAGCGTCGTCACGCCTGTGCAACCGGCAGTGCAGTTGACGGTGATTTCCATGAATCCGGGGGTGGCGCCGGCCGTGACGGCAAACGCATGGTTCGTGCTCAATCCGCCTGAAAAAGTGGTTGGCGTGATGTTGCCCGGACCTGTGGTGTTCGTGGTGATGCCGATGGTGCCGCTGGCGCCCGTACAGCCGGAAAACTCGGCGATGCCAAGCGAAAAGTTGACGACACCGTTCGGGCTCGTCGTGGCGACATCAACGGAGGCGGGTTGAATGCTGCACCCGGATACGGCGCGCGCCGAACCCGGCGCAAACAGCGCGGCCAACATGAAGAAAGCGGCCAGCGCAAGCAGGCTGAATGATCGGCCTAACCGACGGTCGGACCCACGATAGGTGATGGTCATTTAGCGCTCCCAAATCAGCTGTTGGCGGTATTGCGGCACAGATTCGTTGCGACGTCCAGCCTGCGACCCGATGTACGAAGGGATTGTTCCGTTGCCATCCAACCCTTGCGGTCAGCGCGCCACTGAGCTGAATCAAGCATATCCCATGCCTTCTGGCCCGCGCGGCGCGAACCGCGACTTGGGGCGACGCCCGCCCAATGTAATACTGGCCAGATGCACGCTTTGGCCCAAACAGCTGGAAGATCCGACTTCGTCCCGGCCCTGACCGGGGTTCGCGGGTTCGCGGCGCTGATGGTGTTCGGTTTCCACTTGCATCACCTGGTCGCGCCGTTTCCGCCACTGGCGCGGGGTTTTCTGGGGGTGGACGTCTTTTTTGTCCTGTCGGGGTTCCTGCTGGCCTGGCTCGCGGGAAACGCTTCGAGGGTGGATTGGGTCGATTTCGGCAAACGCCGGCTGCTGCGCATTTTCCCCGCTCTATACGCGCAGATGTTCGTGCTTGGGGTGTTGGTGGGCAGCGTCGGTTGGACCTGGTTGTTCCCCTGGCCAGGTGCGACTGCTTACGCGGCCCAGTTCGGGCTGTTGTTCCACCTGGGCGCCACGCCCATGCAACCGCTGGTAGGACCATGGTGGTCGATTCCGGTCGAGCTCGGCTTCTATGCCCTGTTTCCGTTGTTGTGGTTCGGCCTTCGCCGTCAGCTCATGCTGACGCTGGTTGTGGTGCTGGCGGTCGTCTGGGGTTACCGGAGCTGGCTGCTGCTGAATTCGGCCACATCACCGTGGTTGTCCGCCTGGCTGGGTCTGCTGCCAGGGCGCCTTGAGCAATTCGCGCTCGGTATGGTCGCCGCAATGGTGTTGCGCCGGACCGGTGGTGTGCCGGCTGGACGCCGTCTTGGGTGGTCCGCGGCGGCTGTGGCCCTGTGCCTGATTCCGTTGGCTTGGCCCCAACTGTCTCAGGCGCAGGTGCACTGGCCCTGGGGTGTGGTGCTGAACAGCCTGTTCGCGGCGGGCTTGGCGGGGCTGCTGTTCATGTTGTGCAGTGCAGACGGTCTGGCGAGTCGGATCCTGTCGTGGTCGCCGCTGCGCGGTTTGGGG
>JBEIPT010000115.1:0-9968 GCA_040376895.1 Lysobacteraceae bacterium
CCTTCGGCCAGGCCGATTTCCTTCAGTCCCTTCATCAGGTCTTCGGTCTTGATGTCCTTGTTGCCCGTGAGGGTCAACTTGGAGATCGCCGGACGCTCGATGAAGTTGATCACCAGGATGTCGCCCTGGCGCTTCAATTGGATGTCGTTGAAAAAGCCTGTCTTGAACAGGGCACGAATCGCGTCGCCGGCTCGCACTCGGTCGAGGCGGTCGCCTTTTTCGATCGGCAGACTGGCGAACACGGTTCCGGCGGGAACACGAGTCAGGCCTTCCAGCCGGATATCACTGACCACGAACGGATCGAAAGCCATGGCGTTGTTGGCCATGAGCCCGACGAACAGGATGAGGGCGCAGGTTCGCTTCATCGTCACTCCAAAAAAATACAAATCCGGGAAGACCGGCGCTCCTGCCGGTGCTTCAGTGTTGCCCATGACACCACGGGGGCTTGGCCCGCGTGATGCCTCCAGTCCTCGAAGCCTGTCCGGTTTCGGGCAGGCATTCTTGGGCGGCGTGAGCATAGCCTCTTGTTTGTTAAGGAAGTTCCGGAACCCGGAACAATCCTTCTTTAATGCCTGACCACTCCGCCCTGCTACTCGAAGAGCCGGGCGAAATCATTGAAGAACGCCAACCCGATCAGCCCGGCCAACATCGCCATGCCGATCGCCTGCCCGGTCACGAGCTCGCGCTCGCTCAGGGCCCGGCCGCGAATCCACTCGATACTGTAATAGAGGATGTGGCCGCCGTCCAAGATTGGTACCGGCAGCAGGTTCAGGACGGCCAAACCGACCGAAATGACCGCCAACAGGCCCAGGAAGTGGATTGGACCGTCCTCCGCGGTCATTTCGGCGACCCGGGCGATCGTGATCGGTCCGGAAATCTGCTTCGGCGACAGGGCTCCGATCAGCATGTCCTTCAGGATCGTCACGGTGTTCCAGGTGCTCTCGGCCGTTCGGGCGACCGCCCTGCCCATCGCCTTGATCGGGCCATACTGGGTCACGACCGTCTGGTTTCGACCCAACTGCACGCCAATCCGGTACACGGTTTGACCGTCCACCTCGTCCTTGCGTGGTGTCACGAAGACTTCCCGGCGCGTGCCGGAGCGGTCCAGTTCGATTCTCAACGGTGCTCCGGCAGTGGCGCCAGCCTGGACCTGGTCAAAAAACTCGCCTGCTGTGGCGACCATCTGGCCGTTGACCGACAGGAATCGGTCCCCGACCCGGATATCGGCCTTGGCTGCCGGGGCTTCCGGGTCAGGCAGTCCATGGGCAATCGGTTGGTCGTCCGGCCGATAGCCGATGGCCAGGTACTGATCCCGCTCGGAGCCTTCGGTGGTGAGGCCGGACAGGGCCAGCACACGCTCAAAGGGTTCGCCGGTTTTCGAAACACCCGCCATCTGCACATCACGCCGGTAGGCGGCGCCCATGCCGATGGCCATGCTCAGCTCTTCCCAGGACGCCACCGGCTGACCGTCGACCGAACGGATTTCGTCCCCCTGGGTAAATCCTGATCGGGCCATTTCACCCGACGGCGTACCGATGATCGGCGGGAAATCGGGCTTGCCGATCACGAACACCAGCCAGAACAGGGCAACCGCCAGCAACAGGTTGAACAGCGGGCCGGCGAGTGCGATCAGGATCTTGGCGAACGGGTGCTTGTGATTGTGTGCTCCGGCTGCCGCTTCGGCCGCAGGCACGTCCTCGAACCGGTCATCGAGCATCGACACATAACCGCCGAGCGGGATCATCGACAGTGCGTATTCAGTACCGTCCCGACCCCGGCGCAACCAAAGCGGTTTGCCGAAACCGATCGAAAAGCGCTTCACGGTGACGCCGGCGCGGCGGGCCACCCAAAAATGGCCGAACTCGTGCACCGTGATCAGCACGCTGATCGCGACGACGTACCAGAACAGCGGTCCGATGATGTTGCCAAGCAGATCCATGGTCACGATGCCTTGTTGATGCGGTCCCGGGCGAGCGCGCGACAGTGCGCGTCGAAGGCCAGAATATCCGCCAGTGTGGTGACGGCAGGTGAACCTGCGCTGTGCAGGACATCCGCCACCACGTCGCCGATGCCGAGAAAACCGAGCCGCCGGTCGAGAAACGCCGACACGGCTTCCTCGTTTGCGGCATTCAAGGCAATGCTGGCGCCAGGCCCCGACAACAAGGCCTCGAACGCCAGAGCGAGGCAACGGAAAGTGTCCAGATCGGGCGGCTCAAAGTGTAACGCCCCCATCTCCAACAGATTCAGCGGACGCACGCCTGATTCGATGCGTTCCGGAAATCCGAGCGCATGAGCGATCGGAATACGCATGTCCGGTGCACCCAACTGCGCCAGCAGCGAGCCATCGCGATAGGCCACCAGCGAGTGGATGGTGCTCTCAGGGTGGACAACCACCCGAATCCGCTCGGCCGGCACACCAAACAGATGATGCGCCTCGATGACTTCGAGCCCCTTGTTCATCAGGGTTGCCGAATCCACGGAAATTTTCCGGCCCATGCTCCATTTGGGGTGGGCACAAGCCTGCTCCGGCGTGATGTCGACCAGTTCGGCCCGTTTCCGGCCGCGGAACGGGCCACCCGACGCGGTCAGCCAGATGCCATCGACGCCGCTCAGATCCGGTCGACCATCCCGAAACGGCAGGCACTGGAAAATCGCGTTGTGTTCGCTGTCCAGAGGCAACAGTCGCCCACCACTGCGTGCCAGCGCAGCCATCATCAGGCTGCCGGCCATGACCACGGCTTCCTTGTTGGCCAGCAGGAGCGTCTTGCCGGCGACCGCGGCGGCCAAACTGGAAGACAGACCCGCGGCACCGACGATGCCGGCCACGACCAGGTCGGTACCGGCGTCGGCAGCGATTTCGTCAAGGCCTTGGGGTCCGATCAGCGCGCGTGCACCCTGCTGCCGACACCACGCATCGAAGCCAACGGCGACTGTGGCGTCGGTGAGCACGACCGAGGTGGGCCGGAACTGCAGGACAAGCTCTTTGAGGCCATCGACATCCCGATGCGCAGACAGGGCGACGACCTGGAATTGTTCCGGGTGCCGCGCGACGACATCCAGCGTGGAGCGCCCGATCGAACCGGTGGCGCCGAGCACTGCAACACGCTTCATAACGACAACAGCGTCTTGCCGAACACGAATACCGGTGCGGCCGCGAACAGGCTGTCGAAGCGATCGAACACGCCACCGTGGCCCGGAAACAGGTCACCCGAATCCTTGACCTGTGAGTGCCGCTTGATGAGGCTCTCGAACAGGTCGCCAATGATCGAAAACGCCACGGTGACCACGGCCAGCAACACGAACAACAAACCCTGCTTCCAAGCCATCTCCATGGCCGCAGCAGTGATTCCGGAATAGATCATGCACGCGACAAACGCACCATAGGCTCCTTCACGCGTCTTGCCCGGACTGATGTGCGGCGCGAGTTTTTCGCGACCGAATCGTTTGCCCGAAAAATACGCACCCGAGTCGGCCACCCAGATCAACACGAACAGGAACAACACCCAATACGGGCCGTTGACACTGTAGCCATCGAGATACAGCGTGGCCGCAAATGCCGGGATCACGGCGAGCGCGCCGGCCATGGTCTTGAGCGTCAGATATCGGCGCTTCGGCAGACGCGCAAAGTCGTAGTGCTTCAACCAGAACGGCGCAAACAGCCAAAACACGACACCGACCAGCATGGCCTGTTTCAGCCCCGCCTCGCCGTCCAGCGCCAGCCAGGCCATCAGACACAACTGCGCCGAGACCAGCAGCACTCGTTGCCACGTCGACTCCCAGCCACTGAGGCGCGACCATTCCCACAGACCAATACCGAACAGGCCGCCGATCAGCAGACCGAACCACAAAGGCGGAAGGAAAATGATCGAAGCGATACCGATTGGCGCCAGCAACAATGCCGTGCGCGTTCGTGTGCGCATGGCCTGGTCGACAAACGGCTTGGGCGTTTCGTCCGGAGTGGCGTTCACGAGACTTGCCTCACTTGAGCACCGGTGCGACCGAACCGTCGCTCGCGGCGACGATAGTCGTCGAGTGCTTCGTCCAGGGCCACGGCATCGAAGTCCGGCCACAGGGTGTCGGTGAAATAAAGCTCCGCATAGGCAATCTGCCACAGCAGAAAATTGCTGACGCGGGTTTCGCCACCGGTACGGATGAACAGATCCGGGTCCGGCCATTCGGTCAGTTGGGTCATCTGGTGGAATCGCGCTTCATCGATGTCGGCCGGCGAGAGTGTTCCGGCCTGCACCTGCTCGGCAAGCGCACGCGCCGCCGAAACGATGTCCCACCGGCCGCCATAGTTGACGGCCACGTTCAGCACCAGCTTGCGGTTGCCGAGGGTCCGCGATTCGACCCTGGCCATCCGCTCCTGCAGTTCGACCGGAAATGCCTCGCGGGCGCCGACAAAACGCAAGCGCACACCGGTGTCGTGCAGCGCATCGACTTCACGGTCGAGCGCACGCATGAACAGATCCATCAGCGTGGACACTTCCTGCTGCGGGCGTCGCCAGTTTTCCGACGAAAACGCAAACAGGGTGAGCACACCGATACCGCGTTTCAGGCAAGCCTCGACAACTGCACGCACTGCATCAACACCGGCCTTGTGGCCGAAGCTGCGCGGACGGTGACGGGCTTCCGCCCATCGGCCATTGCCATCCATGACGATGGCGATGTGTTTGGGCAGGCGCTGGACCGCGAGTGCGGGATCGATCAGAGTCATCAGGTCAGAGCTGAAGCAGCTCTGTCTCCTTGGCTTTCACCACACCATCGATCTCGGCAACGAACTTGTCGGTGATCTTCTGGATGTCGAGCTCGGCCTTGCGCTCTTCGTCTTCCGAAATCAGCTTTTCCTTGAGCAGCTCTTTCACCTGGGTCATGGCATCGCGGCGAACGTTGCGGATGGCAACCTTGCTGTTTTCGCCTTCATGCGCCACGTGTTTGGCCAGCTCCTTGCGGCGCTGTTCTGTGAGCGGCGGCAGATTGATGCGGATGACCAGACCGGCCGTGCTGGGATTCAGGCCCATATCGGACGTCATGATCGCCTTTTCGATCGGCAGCACCATGGCTTTTTCCCACGGCGTGATCGTCAGCGACCGGGCATCCTGCACGGCAATGGCGGCGACCTGCGAGAGCGGAACGTCGGAACCGTAATAATTGATCTTGAGATGGTCGACGAGGCTCGTGGTGGCACGCCCGGTGCGCAACTTCGAAAGGTCGGTCCTCAAGGTTTCGATGCACTTCTTCATGCGCGTTTCCGCGTCTTGCTTGATCGGATTGATCACGACTGCTGCTCCACGGCTCAAATTCAAGCCGACAGTATAACGGGGCTTCGGCAAAGCGGGTCAGGCGGCAGTGATGGGCGGCGAATCAACCACTTGCGGGGTTGATTCGGGGGCGCGCCATCCATGGCGCGCTTGATCAGCCAGCTTTTCCACAGCCGGAACATTTTGGATTTCGGCTATCGTTCGCCGATTACTCCCGAGACCTGCGCATGCGCCCGACCAAACGCTCCTGGTTTGCCTACCTTTCCGCATTGCTCGGGGTGTCATCCCTGATCGGCGTATTGTGTTTCCACTTCCCGGAGCTGCTGACCAGCAAGGAATTCCGGCAGGCATACAGTGAGCAGTTCGCGCGCCAGTTGCTGCTGATTGGCCTGATTGCGTCCTTCCTGCTCGGTACCGCCGCGATCCTGCGCGGACGTAACCAGCGCGTTGCGCTGATCGGGGTAGGCAGTGCCACGCTCGCGGTTCTGTTGGGCGGCACGGACGTCCAGTTCGACTCGATTGGCCAGACGCCCTACTCCCTGGGTCTCGACTGGTTCGTGATTTCGCTGTTCTTTTCTGCGCTGGTCTTCATTCCGGTCGAGCAATTCCTCGGTGTCCGCGAACAATCCCCCTTGCGCCCGGACTGGCGCACGGATCTGTCGTACTTTTTCCTGACGCACGTATTGGTGCAATTCATCCTGATCCTGGTGACCGCATCGACCACCACGGTGCTGGCATTTGCCAAATTCCCCGGCCTGCAGGCGGTGATCCAGTCCTGGCCCATCTGGCTCCAGTTCCTGGTCGCCGTTTTCGTCGCCGACCTGGCGCAGGCAGGTTTGCATCGTGCGTATCACAACATCCCGTGGCTCTGGCGATTCCATGCCGTACACCACAGCTCCGAACACATGGACTGGCTCGCCGGCTCGCGCATCCACCTGGTGGAAGTCATCCTGACCCGCTCCGCCGTATTGCTGCCCTTGCTGTTGCTCGGATTTTCGCAGCCGGCCGTGAACGCCTACGTGATCCTGGTCGGTCTGCAGGCGGTGCTCGCTCACGCCAACCTTGGCCTGCGCTTCGGGATCCTGGAATATGTGTTGGTGCTGCCGCGTTACCACCACTGGCATCATGTCCGCGACCCTGCCTATGTCGACAAGAACTACGCCATCCATCTGCCACTGGTCGACATGCTGATGGGCACGTTCAAGTTGCCGCCGGCTGGCGAGTGGCCCAAGGAATATGGCGTGCTCAAACGGGAAACCGTGCCCGAGGGCATCCTGTTGCAACAGTGGATGCCGTTCTCGCCGCGGAAAATCTGGCGGACACCCGCCAGCACGATATCCACTGAGGAGCAGAAGTCATGACTTGGGCGGTCTTGTCCCTGCTGGCGGGGATCGCGCTGGCTGGTATCGGCGGGGAACTGTTCCTTCGCGGGGTCCTGAGCGGCGCGCGCTGGCTACGCATTCCGAGTGCCGTGGCGGCCGCAACCCTCGGCGCATTCGCCACGTCCAGTCCTGAGGTTTTTGTTTCAACCATCGCGGCACTCAAGGGAAATCCCGAGATCGGCCTTGGTGACGCGACCGGAAGCAACGTCGTCAACATCGCCCTGATCCTTGCGCTGGCCTTGATGATCAAGCCCATGCACAGCGCTCGCAGCGCCATCAAGCTCGACTTCCTGACAGCCCTCGGCGCCACCGCTGCGGTCGGCGTGCTGTCCATCGATGGCCTCGTCTCGCGGCTTGACGGGTTGCTGCTGATCAGCGCCTTCGTGGCCTGGATGACCCTGCACATTCGCGCCGCGCTGGCGCATCGCGCCATTGCGGCAGCCCCTGAGGACATCGGCAAACTCCGCTCGATCCTGGAAAGTGCTGCCGGCCTCCTGTTGTTGATCCTCGCCGGCATGCTGGTTGTTTCCGGCGCCACTACGGTTGCCACGGCGTTTGGCGTTCCCGCGTTCCTGATTGGCGTCACCCTAGTGGCCATCGGTACCTCCATGCCTGAATTGGCCACAACCCTGATTGCGCTGTGGCGCGGGCATGACGACGTCGGCGTTGCCACACTGCTCGGCAGCAATGTCTTCAATGCCCTGTTCATCATCGGCATTGCTGCCCTGATCGCACCGATCACCGTCACCGGCGCTGGGCTCTGGATCGCGCTGGGCGCGGCAACTTTGGCGGTACTGCTGACCTGGCCCGGACCGAGCGGTAAACTGGGACGCGCGCGCGGAGTCATGCTCATTCTGATCTACGCCACCAGCATGTCGATGCTGGCGGTGTTTGCCGGCGCACGCTGACACACCGGGCGGCGCCGAGCCGGATCAACCGTTCCGGAACTGCTCAACCGCTGCATGAACCATACCCTCGGCGCTGCCGGAGCGCTCGAACACACCGCGCAACCAACTCGCATCACTACCTTGGTGCACGACCTCACTCAGGTGATCAAGCGCGCCATGGGCACCCAGATTTTCGGCATAGGACGCCACCCTGCGGATCGACGAGAGGATATCCTCGCGCAAACTCAATTGTTCGTATCGTTTCGGATCCACGATCTGCCCATCCAGACCAAATCGACAGGCCTGGAATCGATTGTAGTTGTAGACGAGATAGTCGTCTTCGACCGGCGGCGGGTCCTGCTCGTCGAGCAGGTAGGCACACAGGCTTTGCAGATATCCGGCCAGTGCCGCTGCGCGTTCAATCGTCAATGGCGTGTCGCATACGCGCAACTCGATCGTGCCGTATTCAGGCTTGGGCCGGATATCCCAGTAGAAATCCTTCATCGACTTCACGACACCGGTCTTTTCCATCTTGGTGAAGTACTCGTCGACGAATTGCTGCCAGCACAGGACAAATGGGGCCCTGCCTGCGAGCGGAAAGGCAGTGACCGAGTTCAATCGCGCCGAGTTGAACAGCGTATCGGTGCCCTGCACGAACGGCGACGATGCCGAGAGTGCGACGAATTGCGGCACGTACCGATTGAGTCCGTGCAACAGGCGCATGGCTTCATCGCCATTCCGGCAGCCGATATGGACATGCTGTCCGAAGACGGTGAACTGCTTCGCCAGATAACCATAAAGATTGGACACTTCACGAAAGCGCGGCTTGGGATAGATCCGCTGATCGGCCCACATCTGGAACGGATGCGTACCGCCGCCGCAAATGCCGATATTCAGGCGATCACCACCGCGAACGAGCGCATCCCGGATTCCGGACAATTCTGCAAGCAACGGCTCGTAGGCAGTCTGAACGGTCGAGCAGACCTCGATCATGCTGCTGGTGATTTCCGGCGTGACGTTCCCGGGGAATCCTTCGCGTGCGAACAAGGCCAGAAGATCAGGACTGGAGGCGGTCAGGTCGAAGTCACTGAGACTGACCAACTGCAACTCAAGCTCAACGCCCATACTCAATGAACCGGATTCGGCAAAAGGCGGCAAGGACATCTCAGCGACTCCTTTCTTCTGTTTCGCCCGCCCAGCGCAGCGACAGGCGAGTCAGTACCGGGCCGAGCAACTCCATGATCAGCACCAATGCCGCCAGCGCCGGAATCTGGTTGACGAGTTTGGGCCCCATCTGCGGTGTCTGCTCCAGAAGCAGGATGACGAACGCCGAGATGGGCGCCATGGCAAGCCCGACCAAGGCGCCCTTGCGATAGGTCGTACCGCTGAGCCCAGCGAGTGAGGTGGTCACCGCCGTCGTGGCCAGGAGCCGCACGATCATGATGGGAATCGCCAGCGCCATACCGGCAACCACGGCGTCCACGGTCACGCTGGCGGCGACGAAGACGAACAGGAACAAGGCAAGGAGTTCACCCAGCACACCAAAATCCCGATGTCGCGATCCCAACACGACTCCTCGTGCCCTGGCAACGACACCATAGATCAGGCTCACCACGATCGACGACAGCCCAAGGGTTTCAATGATTGCCACCGCCAGCACTAGGCCCAGCACCAGCGCGAGATCACTGTCGCTTGGCGTCCGGCGCAGCCATCGAAGCAACGCCGGCACCAGCACGCCAAACACGATACCGACCAGCGCCGACGCCGCCACCACCCAAATGCTGATCGACAGGGCGTCGAACAGACTGCCGGAAGACTGGAACACCTGGTAACCCACGATCGTTTTGAACGCCAGCACGGCATAGATACAGTTCATCGCCGAAAAGTGGATCAGTCGCTCAACAACCTGCCCGCTGGCGCGTGTTTCGTGGATCACCCGCAGGATCGTCGCTGGCGACGTGGGAATCGCGAGTGTGCCGAGAATCAGCGATTGGGCTTCACCGAGCCCTGCCGCACTGGCGACCAGATAAACACCGACCAGTGTCGCGCTCGATTCCAGGAAGCTGATCAGCAGCAACCAGGGATTTCGCCGGAACCACTGCCAGTTGATGCGATAGCCACACTCGAACAACAACAGACCGAATGCGATGTTGGCGAGCAAACCCATGGCTTTGGTCGGCCGCTCGGGCAGCAAACCCAACTGGGCACCACCGAGGACAAAGCCGATCAGTGCATAGGTACTGATGCGCGGAATTCGCGCGACCCGGAACAACCACTCGGCAAGAACAAAGGCGATCACGCAGACCAGAGGCCAGGCGAGGTCGGACGGCAAGGCCGCAATCCATTCCAGCATGGAGACAATCCTGCAGTTGATGGATGTCCGACCCTACGCCCAAGGAAGTTAAATTGAAGTGTATTGACCAACGGACCCCCCAAAA
>JBEIPT010000227.1:0-6372 GCA_040376895.1 Lysobacteraceae bacterium
CGTTGTCGATATTCAGGGAGCCGGCGCCGACGATCGAAAAATCGACTCGCTCACCAGAAATCGCCAGATCGTCCTGACTCAACTGGAATGAGAAGTCTTCGTCGGCCAGTGACCCAACCGCACCCGTCTGCGGCGCTGCATTCAGCAAGCGCAGTACGGTGATCGGGGTGTTGAGCGTGAAATCGGCCGAAGCGGCTGCACCACCATTCGGATTCGTCACGGTGGCCCGCACAAACGCCAATCCGGAGTTCAGGGGCGTGAAGACATTCTGGGTCTCACCCAGTCCATTCGTGGTGGTGGTCGAGGTGTCCAACTGTCCGGGTCCGACGTGTGCCCAGGTGACATTGAAGTTCGTCAACGGGAACCCGCCATCGGTCACGCGGATACGCAATGGCTGGCTGGGTTGGTTGAGTCGCATGCTCTGCAGATCGCCACTGACTTTTTCGATGCGGTAGTTCGTCAACGGCAACGTGGCGGTTGCGGCAAATCGGGTCGCCTGGAAACCCTGGCCGGATACTTCGATTTCAATCGGGCCGGCTGTCGCACCCATGATGGCTTGCGCCTGCGCGACGCCGTTCGTCAGCGTGGTGCTGAGCACGCCGTTGGTGGCACCGACCAAGGTTGCCGTGCCACGAACGACGCGCCAGGCCAGCGTGCCGGGGCCTGTGGTGTTGACGACCATTGGTGCGGCCAAGCGGGTGTTGATGGCTGCCGATTGATTGTCACCGGACACTTTCGTGATCAGGATCGCTGTCGGGCTGGGTGTGACCGTCAACGCGAACTGTGCCGGGGTCAGCCCGGGGAATTCGACCTGCACGATCGCGTCGCCTGCGGCAATACCTGCCAAAGCCGACACGGCGGCCCGACCGGACCCGTCTGGCAAAACCGTCAGGGATCGAACCGGTGCGCCGCCATCATTCAGGAAGACGTCGCCGGACACGACCGAAAACTGGAACGCATCCGTCGGGCTTGCCGGTGCGAAGCCGCCAGGCAATGCGGCGATGAGTGGCGCGCCAAAGTTTGCACTGGCGACCGCCGATTGCGGACTGCCCGAGATCACTTCGACCACGCTCGGTGGTGGTGGGGCTGCCGCCTGAATGTTCAGGTTCAAGGTTTGCGGTGGGAACCCGACGCCGTCGATCAGGATGGTTACCGGACCTTCGGTGGTGCCGGTGATCAGCGAGACCACGTTGTTCGTCGTGCCAATCAGGAAAGGAACAAAAACCGAAGTACTGCTGACACCTATGGTGCCCTTTGATTCCGACCTGACGTTCCGGGCAAACAGCACGTCACCCTGCAGCACCGTGAGATCGATGCGAAGGGCGCCTTTTTCCTGTCGGAGTGAGCTGACAACCGTATCGAACACAATGTCCGAGAACGACTGACCTGGTTCGACGGTCTGGTTGTTGCCGCTGGTGACGTTGATCGTGCCGTAGTTCGGTTCCGGGAAATTGACCAGATACCAAGTGACGGGCGGTGCCGTGAATGCACCGCTGTCCACTTCAGCAGTTACCGTGTACGGCGAATTAAGGGTGGTGCTGCCGGCGATCACTTCAATCTCGGAGATACCGGCTGTATCGGTTGTGATGACCGTAGTGGTGCCTACAATGTTGCCGTTGACCGCAATCTGGCCGTCGCCGTTCACCGTGAACCGCACCGGCACACCAGGCGCTGGAAGATTGCCACCGCCGGAGTCTGCCAAGGCAGTGACCTGGAAGGGGCCGAACGATTGCCCGCCAAACGCGCCGTAGGGAGAGGACGAGTTGTCGCTGGTCGGCACTGCCTGGAACGTTTCGATGGGCGCGCCTGCACTCACCGTGAGGGTCAGGTCGACTTGCTGGCCGGGTGCGAAGTCCGGCGCAGTGGCGCGCACCACCAGCGAACCGGTAACCGAGCCGGCGATCACGCCGGTTTCTGCGATGCCAGCCCCATTGGTCGTGACAAATACTTCGGTCGGCGGGGGTGGGCGGCTATCGGGCCCTGGAGGCGGGATCGGCGGGCCAAAGCCGCCATCACCCGAAACCACATTGAAGCGGACCAGAGCATCCGGCAGCGGCACGCCGTTGTTGGTGACCAGGATTCGCCAAGGGCCGTTGAACGGTGTGTTGGGCGCCGCGGTCGAATCCGGCGCAGAGCCAGTCTGCGTCACCGATGGCGAAACGGGCGCATTGACGGCGATGTTGAACGTGCGGTCGGCCGAAAACGTACCGCAACCGCCGGGGTCGTTGGCATAGGCGCGGATCGTGTAATTCTGGCTGGATCCACCGGACGAGCCGGCCTTGAACTTTACATTGGTGCCACTGCCGTACTGGAAGAAGCCAGGGCTGACTTCGGTCCAGGGAGCCGTTTCGTCAAACTGGTTTGTCTGGGTCTGGATGAACTCGACAGTCGTGGGGTTGCCATCGATGCGCCACGCGGCGTTGATCGGCGGCGGTGCCACGGCGGTGGTAATCGATTCACCGATCGCCAGATTGGCGATCTGGCCTTCAACCCAGCCTGTTGGCGGTGGGGTCAAAGTTGCCGGGGGCGGGCATGTGATGGATGGGGCGGCGCCATTGACCATCAGGTTCACGTCTTCCGTGACGCCCGTGAAATCAGGAGCTTCAAGACGGATCGTGACCGGCCCTGGCACGGAGCCTGCCAGAATCTCGAACGGAACCTCGCCTGTCGGACTCGAGATCGCATATCCGGTTGCTGCGTAACCGCCGGCGCCGACAGGACGCAAGGTCGCGTCGCCCGAAAGAACCGATGCAAAGATCAGCACGTCCGCAATTGGGCCGCCGCCGTCCGTCACGCGCGTGACGATCGGCATGCTGAAGGGTTGGCCCACGGTGACCGGCATTTGTGTGCCGCCCGACTGGATGTTCAAGGCGGGCAAGCTGGCTGCGGTGACATTGACCGTGAACGCCCTCACCGGGGGGGTCGGGCCGCAGCCGTTCGGGTCCTGAAGCGTTACGTTGACGGTGTAGGGTGATCCACTTGCCGAACCCAGGCTGGTGATGAGCGCGCTTGCGGCGTGATACTGCATGCCAACCGGGATCAAAGGAGTCCAGGACACGACTTGCGTCTGTGTCGGGCCACCACTACCGAACATCTCGACATTCGGTGGTGCGCCCACCACCTCAAAGTACGCATTGACGGGTGGGGGGGACAGAGCCGCTGGGTCCAACTGTCCGACCTGAATCGGCGCAAGCTGCCCTTCCACAACGTTGACCGTAGTCGGCGATTCGGGTGTCGGCGGACACACCAGTATGGATCCTGCGTGAGCGGTCTCATTCAGTGCCAGGCAACCCAAGGACAAAGCAAACGCCATGCCTGCGAGTCGGGAGCCGCGATTTGCCGACCAATGGCCCCTGTGTCCCGACAAAAAAACGCGTTCTGAGGACATACAATCTCCCTTTAACTTTTGCATGGCTATACTGTGAGCGTACTACAGGGCCGGATGCGGCGGGTAGCGCGCACCGGCGGTCCCAATCGACGGAGATGCGACATGAAAGCAAAGTTTGAACGGCCACTGTTCAGGCAATCGGCCCTGGCACTTGGCATTGCCTCGGTGATGATGTTGTCGGCGCTTCCGACCAGTGCACCGCAGGCAAAGGCGAAAGTGCGCAATGCCGAAGACCTCATGGTCGTCGACTGCCTGCTGCCCGGCCAGGTGCGCAAACTGGGCGCGATGGCGAGTTTCATGACTGCCCGCAGGCCAATCCGTACGACTCAATCGGATTGTGAGATCCGTGGTGGTGAGTACGTCGCCTTTGATCGTGCCAACTACCAGACTGCTTTGAAGGTCTGGATGCAGCAAGCCGAAACCGGTGACGCGGAAGCACAGAACTACGTTGGCGAAATCTACGCCAAGGGGCTCGGCATCGAGCCCGACTACGTTCAGGCTGCCGCCTGGTATCAGAAGGCCGCCGCACAAGGCCTGACGCGCGCCAAGATCAACCTCGGCTTCCTGTACGAGGAAGGTCTTGGCGTTGAAAAGGATCCGCAGAAAGCACTGAATCTCTACCGCGAAGGCTCCGGCATCACCGGTGACGAACTCATCTTCACATCGACGATGGCCGCGGCGATCGGTGAAAAAGACAAACAAATCAGTGGATTGCAGCAGAATCTGGAAGCCGAGAAGGCTGCCAACGACAAACTGCGCTCGCAACTGGATTCGGCGAAGAAAGAGATCGAGAGCCGTCGGCAGACCATGCAGATGCAGCAGTCCGAGCTTGAATCCGCAAAGGCGCAGTTGACCGAAGCGCAGCAGCGCATCGCCCCGCAGTCGCCCGACATCGCGCTGATCTCGCAGGCGCTGGCGCAAGCCGAAGAACGACTCACTGCCGAGCGGGCCGCCCTCGAAAAGGAGCGTGGCGACTACAGCTCGCAGCGCCAGAACGATCAATTGCAACTCGCGAAACTGAGAGCGCAGGAAGCCGACCTCGGCAAACGCGGCGCTACCGATCCGGCCGCAAAGGCCGAGTTGGACAAGGTTCGCCAGACCCTCTCCGATCTCACGCTGAAGCTCGACAGCTCGTCTCAACGTGCCGCCGAACTCGAAAAACTGCTCAAGACCAACTCCGAGCGCATGACGCAGGAAACGCTGCGTTATGAAGGCGACCGCAAGAAGATGGAGCTGGCATTGGCGGCGTCGAAGGAAGATCGCGAACTGCTGCTGTTGCTGGAACAACAGTTGTCCGAGAAGCAGCGCGAAGTGTCGCGGCAACGGGGCACGATCACCGCGCTCGAGCGCCAGGTGCAGGTTGGTTCCGATTCTCTGGCCGGTGGCGGAAACGTGCTGGCGGGTGGTCCGGTCGTCGAGATCCTGGAACCGGCGATCACGCTGACGCGCGGCAAGCCCGCCGCGATTTCGCGTCGCAAGGAAGGCTCCGAAATCGTCGGTCGTGTCGTGTCGAAAACGCCCGTCTCGGAAGTGTCGATCAACGGTCAGATGGTCAAAGTGGCGCCGAACGGAATGTTCCGTGCGCAGGTTGCTGTGCCCGAGTCCGGTGCGCCGATCCAGGTTGCAGCAACCGACAAGGCGGGCGGCAAGGCGTCGCTTGAATTCACGCTGATGCCGGCCGCCAATGCGACGGCGCAGTCGTCCGTTGGTACACGCAAACTGCCTGCCGGCGTCAAGCGGGGCAAACAATACGCGATCCTGATCGGCAACAATGAGTACGGTCAGTACCCCGCGCTGCAAAGTGCCATCAATGACGCAAATCAGATCGGCGGTGTTCTGAAGGCGCGCTACGGATTCCAGACCACGGTGCTGAACAACGCCAGCCGCTTCGACATTCTGTCCGCCTTCAACGATGCGCGCGAACAACTGAAGCCCGAAGACAGTCTGCTGGTCTATTTCGCCGGTCACGGTGAAGTCGACAGCGCCAGCAAACAAGGGTATTGGGTGCCGGTGGATGGGCAGAGCGGCAATGCCAAATCGTGGCTGTCGAACCGCGCCATTTCGGACATCCTGAACACGGTTGAAGCTCGCCACATCATGGTGGTGGCCGATTCCTGCTACTCCGGTGCCATGACCCGGTCCTCGTTGCCGACAATCAATCCGGGCGCAGCCGACTCGGCATGGTCCGACTGGATCACGAAGGTCTCGAGCAGCCGTTCGCGGACAGCACTGACATCGGGCGGCCTGCAACCGGTGGCTGACACCGGTCGCGGTCAGAACTCGTACTTCGCCACTGCGGTACTGGGCGCGCTCGAGGCGAACAGCAACGTCCTGGAAGGCCAGAACCTGTTCCGTGGGGTGGCGTCGTCGATGGCACTTGCCGCCGTCGAAAGCTCGATCGTGCAGGTTCCGGAATACGCGCCAATCCAGTTTGCCGGGCATGAAGCCGGCGAGTTCCTGTTCGTGCCGCGTGGTGGTCTGGCGGATGCCAGCGACAGCAAGTCTGAAGAGGTCCTGGTGGACGCAGACCCAGCGCTGCCGAAGGCGGCGCCGGTTGTGGCCATTCGCTGAATCGGCAGGTTGCAAACAGAAAAGGGCAGGCTCAGGCCTGCCCTTTATTGTTTTTGCACTGCCGAGTGAGGTTCAGCCGCCGGCTACCGGCGACGCCAGCGTCATGGCCAGTGTGATCAGCTGCCCGGCAACGACGATCCGCCCGATCTGCAACAACAGCAGCAGCACCATGGGCGAAATGTCGAAGGGACCGATGGGCGGGATGTAACGCTTGAACGGGGCAAGCAGCGGCCGCGTGACAAAGTTCAGTATGTCCATCGGCGCACTGCGGCTGCCGGGCGCAAGCCACGACACCAGAACACGGACGAGCACCAGCCAGAACAGGGTCATGAACACGAAATCGAACATGAGTCCCAGGCCAAATACCAGCAACGGCAATGGCGCAACGCCGCCGCCATTGATCAGCAGCATGA
>JBEIPT010000500.1:0-2593 GCA_040376895.1 Lysobacteraceae bacterium
CCGATTTTCTTGTAGCTCTCGGCGATGTTCGTCGACAGGAAGTCGACGCCGCCCACGTCGAGCCCGATCGCCTTGATGGCGCGGACGGCCATGTCGCGGTTGTCGGGATGAATCACATCGGTGACATCGGTCGCCGTACCGCCGGTCGACAGGTTCGCCGTCGACCGCAAATAGACTGCTACACCGGCCTCCGGCACCGAATCAGCCGTCAGCCCGGCGCGTGCCAGCATCATTTCGGCCTGCGCATCGAGCACGATGCGGGTGAGCACCTTTTCGTGACCGACACCGCGCCGCGGATCGAGATTCACGATGTCGATCAGTTCCCGGATCGTTCGTGCACCATCGCCGACGACATGCCCAGGGGGTTCGCCGCGTCGCTGCAACCAGTTCACCGTTGATGACGAGCAACCGGTGGTCGTCGCCTTCGAGAAAGGTTTCGACGATGACCGAGCGCGAAATTTCCTTGGCCTTGCGGAACCCCTCGATCACTTCCTCTTCGGTCTTGAGGCCGATCGATATGCCGCGGCCATGATTGCCGTTGTAGGGTTTCGTGACGACCGGAAAACCGATGCGGCGCGCGGCCCGAATGGCACTGCTTTCCGACTGCGCGAGTTCCTGGCGCGGCACAGGCAGGCCGAGTGAGCCGAGAATCTTGTTGGTTTCTTCCTTGTCGGAAGCGAGTTCGACTGCGATGTGCGGCGTTTTTCCGGTAACCGTCGCCTGGATTCGCTGCTGGTACTTGCCGTGGCCAAATTGCACCAGACTCTGATCGTTCAGGCGGAACCAAGGAATGTCGCGCGCTTCGGCAGCACGCACCAGCGACATGGTCGAGGGACCCAGCGCCCGTCGTTGGGCATAGCGGATGAACTCGTCGCGCGCATCCGGCCACGACCAATCCTCTTCGACCGAATCATCTGGCCTCAGGTGTTTGGGCAGCAAGGATGCCAGCAGCTTCAAGGCCAGTTCGCCAGCCTCGATGCCTTCTTCGCGTTGCGTGTACTCGTACACGACGGAGTAGACACCCGGGCGATCATCGATGCTGCGGGTCTTGCCGAACGTCACGTCTTCGCCGGCGACATTCTGCAGTTCGATCGCCACGTGTTCCAGAACATGGCCCAGCCAGGTGCCCTCACCTTCCTTCATTCGCCGGATGAACCCACCCGGTTCGCGATAGGAACAGCCATGTTCGCGCAGTCCCGGAAGGGCTTCGACCAGCGCGTCGACATAGGCTTCGCCGAGTTTTGCAGTCGGCCACTCTTCCAGCGCCCCAAGATCGAGTTCCAGCCTGATGACGGGAAAATGCGCGTACAGGGACGGTCCGACATAGACCGAACGGTCGAGAATCCGCATCGTTTGAGCTCCGGGCCAGGGTTGTCGGTCGAAGCTACTTCAAGGCAGGAAAGCCGGCAAGGTGGTTGTCACATTGGGCGTCACGAAGGCGCGCGGATGTCCTCGCCGGCCTGCCGGTAATGGCTGTCCCGACGCAGGAAACGTTTCTCGATGCCATGCCAGAACACCACCCCACCGAGCATCGTCAGGGACAGGGTGAGCAGCAGGAACGGCAGCCCGCCGAGCGCTGTGGCACCGAAATGGATCGCCAACTGGATGACGGGAAAGTGCACGATGTAGACGCCGTAGGAAAAATCGCCCCATCGGGCCGGCGACGGCAACTGCGGTCCACGCGCGACAATCAGCACCACGGCAGCCAGGGCAATTGGCTCCAGCACGGCCAGCAGAGGCACCAGGCTCGCCAATGCGAGCACGCCAATGGCGGCCAGGGCCTTCATCAGGCGGTGGCGTTCGAGCAATGCCGGCAGATACCAGCCCGCAGCGCCGGCGAGGAAATAGCGCAACTGCCCGGGCAGTTGCCGCGCCAGTTCCTCATGAATCGGAAGACCGGTTTCGCGCCCGAGGTACTCGAAGCCCATCGACCAGACGGTCGAGGCCACAAAACCAGCCAACAGGACGGGCCAGGCACCGAGGCGTCGAATCAGCCAGACGAGGATCGGTACGCTGAGGTAGAACATCACTTCGATCTTCAGCGTCCACAACGCGCCGTTGACTGCTGCCAGGCGGTGCCCGCTGAACACACCCGGCAGTTCATGCTGCAGGAAGTTCAGGAAACTCAGGTTCGCCAGCAGGTACTGCCACCAGATGTCGGCGCTGAAATACGCGCTGGCCGGGACGGAACTGACCAGAACCAGACCGAATGCGCATAGCAGCACGATCGCCGCGTAGGCCGGATAGATGCGGCGCAGGCGCCGGTCGGCGTAATCACGCCACGAGCGGCTGCGTTCGTAACTCATCATGATCAGAAAACCGCTGATCACGAAGAACGCCTTGATCGCCAGCATCGAGGACAGCCATTCGCGGGTCCACGCGAGTTCCGACATGCCCGAGAGATCATAGGCGTGCACAACACACACCACCGCCGCAAACAGCAGCCGCAGCAGATCGAAATTGTTCGACGCCTGCGGCGCGTTAGGCGAGATCATGATCCGGCGATTGTGACAGGGTGCGGCGCTGATGACGTGTTGCGATTGTCGCAAACATCACGGTCATTGCGAGGAGCGCAGCGACGCGGCAATCTCAG
>JBEIPT010000418.1:0-3393 GCA_040376895.1 Lysobacteraceae bacterium
AGGTCGGGAGCTCATCCGAATTCGGATGCAGGCGATTTCGAGCGGTCGAATTGCCGGTCGAGTCAAAGGATGCCAATTCAGCTTGTACAACCCGCACCAGAACTCGGCGCGACAGACTTTATTCTCAGGATTGTCGCTTTTGGCATTGTTCAAGTAATTCGCGACAGACTTTGGTCGTTTCATCAGAATCTGGAGGCGCTGATCTGGCGCGGTCTCCAGCCAGACCTCCGCGACAGACTTGAATCATTCACTTCAGGATGAAATCAACGAATAAAGTCTGTCTCGGAAAGCGGCGAAGCTTTCCGCTCTCCTTGGGCCAGGCAAGCGCAGCCGCACCCTCCCCAGGTGATCCGGCTGAACTCTCATTCGAAACCGTCGCGGAACATCGTTTCCGAGCGGTAATACACCTGGCCGAGCAGCTGGCGTGAACTGAAGAAACTGCCACCGCTGACAAAAGGCGTGGACTTCGCTTCGCCTGTGATCAATCGCAGGTTTGTATTGCTGTAGGTCGTGGGCGGGGCGGTCCCGGTTCCCACGTAGCTGGGTGTCGTGTCGACGAAAATCAGCCCGATACCGATGGTTTGTCCGGCGCTGATGGACAGATCCGGAATGATGATCGGCAACGATACTTGGCCGGTCGCGCTCTGTTGGCCCGTTACGGTGGCAAATTGAGTCCAGCCTTCGCTGCTGCTGGTTGGACCGGTGGTGGCCGTTCCGCCGAGCGTGGTCCCGGCCCGGACATACACCTGAACCTGAAAACTGGTGTTTGGGGCAGCAGTGGTTGCGGTGCTGAAACCGGTAATCACGCTATCGGTGACACCCTGCAGATCCATGAACAGGCCGTAGCCGAAAGCCCCACCGTTGTTGCTGGGTCCCGGAGCAGCCGACAGTTGCGAGCCGGGCGGGCGCCAACTCAGGGAGCCGATCAGTGCGCGCGAGGTGAACACCGCGCCGCCGGTGTTGAAGGGTGAACTCAGGGCCTGCCCGGTCACCAGGGTCAGCCCGGGGCTCGAATAGGTTTCGAGTGGCGGGCTTGCCGTGCCGAAATAGCCAGGGCCGGTGCCCAGGAAACGCAAACCTACGCCCAGGGTCTGGCCGGGTGTCACCACCAATGCCGGCAAGTCGATCGGCAGGGAAATCTCTCCCGGCCCCTGCCGGGCGTTCACGATGCCCCGCAGTGTCCAACCTGCGCTGGAGGTGGCCGGCCCGCTCGTCGACGCATTGCCCAGTGCCGTTCCGTTGCGAGTATGCACTTCGAACTGAAAGTCCGCGCCCGGTGCCGCCAGACTGGCGATGGTCATGCCGTTCACCACGGCGCCGGTGCCGGATTGCAGATCAAAGAACAGCCCGGAAGTGGCGCCGCCCGAATTGTTCCTGGGTCCCGGATTGGCCGGCAGAACCGGATCCGCCAGGCGATAGGAGATCGATCCGGTCAGTTCGCGTGAGCTGAAGAAGGCGCTGCCGGTCGCAAACGGCAGTTGTCGGGCATCACCCGTACGCAGGGTCAGATTGGCATTGGCATAAGTCGCCAGCGGTGGCGTGCCGGTGCCGACATAACGCGGCTCCGTGTCCAGGAACTCGACTGCAACGCCGACCACTTGACCCGCGGCCACGGAGATTTCGGGTATGGCAATCGGCAGGGAGACTTCGCCGGTACTGCCCTGAGTACCCACAGCGGTACCCAGCACGGTCCAGCCTGCGCTCGAACTGCCCGGGCCAGTGTTCGCCGTACCGCCCAGAGCGGTTCCGGCGCGGGTGCTGATTCGCACGCTGAAGGCACCGTTCTGCGGGGTTGTAGTCGCGGTGCTCAGACCGGTCAGGACAATCCCCGTGCTCGCTTCCACATCGAAAAAGATGGCGCTACCCACGGCCCCGCCGTTGTTCGAAGGTCCTGGGTTGGCATTGAGCACGGCCTGGGCCTGAACCTGTGGTGCAAGCGCGCAGAGGAACAACAGCAGGGAGAAACAGAAGCGCACGGGTGTGTCCTCAGAAGAAGCAAGGGGGTAGTGTGGCTGGGGGCGTGCAGCAAAGGCAGTGGCGAGCGGCCGCAGCATCAGGAGACTGTTGGAGGATAGAAGATCCGAAGGCGATATTTGCGCACTCTGTGGCTCAAAGTAAACCGCCTGTCCATGACGACAAGCGGCCCACGTGAATCCCGCGATCATCTCGGGTGGGCAGTTCCGAGCCATCGTGACATCCAGGTGAGGCTCATCGTGCCTTCCGCCCTCGTGCGTCTCCGAATCACGCTTCGATCGCTTCATCAGTCTGTGGATGGCCTGAATCGGCGTGGCCTGAAGCCGAACCTCCGGGGCAGACTTCATTCATGCGCTTCAGCGATTGCTCCTGAAGTTCATCCCGAATGCTGATCGACATTCGGCCTGGCAGCGCAGTGTTCTCATGCATTCCGTCATTCCCGCGAAAGCGGGAATCCACCAGACTGAGGCAGTGACTGGATTCCCGCTTTTCGCGGGAATGACGGTTTGGGGTGTGCCCGTCGCCAGTGCTGACGAGGTGAAAGAATCTGCCGAAGTACGCGGGATATGGCCGCAAGATGCTGACGCCCTGATCGGAAGGATCCATGATGACTGGTTTTCTTATGGAGACCAGCTTGAAGGCTGACCGTTGATCAGGCAGGTAGCGCCTAGCCCTCAAACATTCCGTCATTCCCGCGAAAGCGGGAATCCACCAGACTGAGGCAGTGGTTGGATTCCCGCTTCCGCGGAATGACGGGTTGGGGTGTGCCTGTCGCCAGTGCGCACTTTCGGTGGATGCGTCTGGCGAAATGTTCCTGAAACAAACGCGAGGCGCTGATTCCCTGATCGTCAGAATCCTGAACGTTTCCTCGCAGACCCGTTGGCACCACCGACCCACCCATGAATGTATAGTTTGCCGGTCAGGACGGGCACGGTGCCCGGCCACGATTCTCGGAGAGCAGCTATGGGTCTTATTCAAGCGGTGGCAGGTTCGGTTGGTGGCATGCTTGCGGACCAGTGGAAGGACTTCTACACGGTTCCGGATGGTCTGCCGGCCACGGCGGCGCTGTTCGCTGCGGTGCCTCGCGGCACGAATGCCGGTCGCGGTTCGAATACCAAGGGCTCTTCGAACATCATCTCGAATGGTTCGAAGATCGTGGTGCCGGAAGGTTATGGTCTGCTGCTGTTCCAGGATGGCGCGTTGACCGGTTTTGTGGCCGAGCCGGGCGGGTACGAGTGGCGTTCCGACGATCTGAACTCGAAGTCGATTTTTGCCGGCGACGGCTGCCCTGTTCGCTGCGGTGCCGCGCGGTACGAATGCCGGTCGCGGTTCGAATACCAAAGGTTCGTCGAACATCATCTCGAACGGTTCGAAGATCGTGGTGCCGGAAGGTTATGGTCTGCTGCTGTTCCAGGATGG
>JBEIPT010000089.1:0-11047 GCA_040376895.1 Lysobacteraceae bacterium
CACGATTCGGATTTCTGCCGCAAGCGGCAGCGCTTCGATTCCGCTCGCGCACAAACACATTCGGAAAGTCACCCGACTTGACTGACGGTTGAAGCCGACCGGAGCCGAGTTCCGGCTCCGTTGTCATTTGTTCTCCGGGCTCGCTTAGGAGCAGGGCTTCCGCTTTCGACCTTCGGCCACCTTTTGCCGCAAGCGGGAGCAGGGCCACTACATGCGGAACACGCCGAATCGCTCGCGTTCGATCGGTGCGTTGAGGCTTGCCGACAGCGCGAGTCCGAGCACCCTTCGCGTATCGGCGGGATCGATGATGCCGTCGTCCCACAGTCGCGCCGACGCATAGTAGGGATGACCCTGACGCTCGTATTGATCGCGGATGGGTGCCTTGAACTGTTCTTCTTCTTCGGCGCTCCACGATTTGCCCGAGGCCTCGAGGCCGTCGCGGCGCACCGTCGCCAACACGCTGGCCGCCTGCTCACCCCCCATCACGCTGATGCGGGTATTGGGCCAGGTCCACAGGAACCGTGCACCGTACGACCGGCCGCACATCGCGTAGTTGCCAGCGCCGAAGCTGCCGCCGATCAAAACGGTGAACTTGGGTACATGCGAACAGGCGACTGCGGTGACCATTTTGGCGCCGTCTTTCGCAATCCCGGCATTCTCGTATTTCTTGCCGACCATGAAACCGGTGATGTTCTGCAGGAACACCAGCGGGATGTTGCGCTGGTTGCACAGTTCGATGAAGTGCGCGCCTTTCAGGGCGCTTTCCGCAAACAGGATGCCGTTGTTGGCGACGATGCCAACCGGATATCCATGAATGTGCGCGAAACCGCACACGAGCGTCTTGCCGAATCTCGCCTTGAACTCGTGAAGTTCGGAGCCGTCGACGATCCGCGCAATGACCTCGCGGATGTCGAAGGGTGTACGCGTGTCCTTCGGAATGATGCCGTACAGGTCTTCGGCGGGATAAAGTGGCTCGGTTGGCGCTTGTACGGCCAACTGCATGCCCTTCGGCCGATTGAGGTGATGGACGATGTCGCGCGCGATCATCAGCGCATGCTGGTCGTTCTCGGCAAAGTGGTCGGTCACGCCAGAGACCGAGCAATGGACTTCGGCGCCGCCGAGTGATTCGGCATCGACGATTTCACCGGTAGCAGCCTTCACGAGTGGCGGACCACCCAGGAAAATCGTGCCCTGTTCCTTGACGATGATCGATTCGTCACACATGGCCGGCACATAGGCGCCACCCGCCGTACAAGAACCCATGACCACCGCGATCTGCGGAATGTTGCGTGCCGACAGGCGCGCCTGGTTGTAGAAGATGCGGCCGAAATGGTCGCGATCGGGAAAGACTTCGTCCTGCAGCGGCAGGAAAGCACCGCCGGAGTCGACCAAATAGATACACGGCAGGTGATTCTCGGAAGCGATTTCCTGGGCACGCAGATGTTTCTTGACCGTCATCGGGAAATAAGTGCCGCCCTTGACCGTAGCGTCATTCGCAATGATCAGCACTTCGCGGCCGGCGACCCGACCGATGCCGGCAACCATTCCGGCGCCAGGCGCCTGGTCGTCGTACATGCCGCATGCGGCCATCGGCGACAGTTCAAGAAATGGTGAGCCGTCATCCAGCAAGGCCCGGATTCGCTCCCGAGGCAGCAACTTGCCGCGTTCGGTGTGTTTTGCCCGGGCCTTCTCGCCGCCGCCCAGAGCAACCTGCTGCAGTTTGGCCTTGAGGTCGGCCACCAGTGCGCGCAAATGCTCGCTGTTGGCCTGGAAGGCCGGGCTCTTGGTATCGATGTGGGTATTGATCTTGGGCATGGCGCGGATCTCGGACAGGCAAAAAGCGTAGCGAAGCGGGTACCGACAGGCAAAGAAAAACCGCCGGCAAGCCGGCGGTTTTTCACGTCCGAACAGCCCGAATTACTGCTTCGGGGCTTCTTCGGCGGCCGGGGCAGCAGCAGCGTCAGCCGGAGCAGCAGCAGCGTCAGCCGGAGCAGCAGCGGCGTCGGCCGGGGCAGCGTCGGCGGCCGGAGCAGCAGCGTCGGTCGTGGCAGCAGCGTCGGTGGCGACGTCGCCAGCGGCGGCGTCGGTCGGGGCAGCGTCAGCGGCCGGAGCAGCGTCGGCAGCCGGGGCAGCTTCGGCCGGGGCGGCGTCGGCAGGGGCGGTTTCGGCAGCCGGGGCGGCCGGTTCAGCGGCCGGCGGAGCGGCGTCCTGGCATGCGGACAGAGCGAGTGCCAGAGCGGCGGTCAGTGCAATCTTGGTGAGCTTCATTGGGTTTCTCCTGGGAGGTTTGGTATCAAGAAACGACCTCACCGGCTCAATGGCTGGCCTGCCATTAACTCGGCTTTGGGAAAGGTCGACTGCCGATATTACACGAGTTCCATCGCAACGGCAGTGGCTTCACCGCCGCCGATGCACAAGGACGCCATGCCGCGGCGCTTGCCATGGACACGCAGGGCATTCAGCAGACTCACCAGAATCCGCGCACCGGTGGCGCCAATCGGGTGTCCCAGTGCACAGGCGCCCCCGTGGACATTCATCTTGTCCGCCGGGATATGCAATTCGGTCATGGCCGCCATCGTCACGCATGCGAACGCTTCATTGACCTCGAACAGGTCGACGTTGTCCACAGTCCAGCCCAGTTGGCCGAGCAGTTTTTGCATGGCTTGGGCCGGGGCGGTCGTGAACCAGGCCGGGTCCTGGGCGTGGCTGGCATGGCCGAGGATCCGGGCCAACGGCTTCAAGCCCCGCTTCAATGCGTCGGATTCCCGCATCAGCACCAGAGCCGCTGCACCGTCGGAAATCTTCGATGAACTGGCGGCTGTGATCGTGCCGTCCTTCTTGAACGCTGCGCGCAGGCTGGGAATCTTGGCCAGGTCGCACTTTGCCGGTTCTTCGTCGGTGTCGATCAGCACGTCACCTTTTCGACCCGTCACCTTGACCGTGGCAATTTCGTCCTTCAGTACACCGCTTGACTGCGCAGCCAGTGCCCGACGGACCGACTCGGCCGCGAACGTATCCTGAGCTTCGCGCGAGTATGCGAATTTTTCCACGCACATTTCGCCAAACACGCCCATGGCCTGCTTGTCGTAAGGATTCTGAAGGCCGTCCCACGCCATGTGATCGAGCATTTCGATCGATCCGTATTTGCTGCCGGTGCGGCTGTTCGGCAACAGATGCGGTGCGTTGGTCATCGACTCCATGCCGCCAGCGACCACCACATCGGTGCTGCCGAGTTTCAGTGCATCGTGGCCGAACATGACTGCTTTCATGCCTGAACCGCAGACCTTGTTGATCGTGGTTGCCCCTGCCGACAGCGGCAGGCCGGCAGCCAGAGCGGCCTGGCGTGCAGGGGCCTGGCCGAGACCGGCAGGCAACACGCAGCCCATGATCACTTCCGTGACCTGGTCGGCCGGGAGACCGGATTCGGCGAGTGCGGCACTGATGGCTGCGGCCGCCAGTTGCGGGGAAGGAACGCCGGTGAATTGGCCGAGCAGGGAACCGATTGCAGTGCGCTTGGCACCGACAATGACAATGGCGTCAGTCATGGGCGATCCTGAATAGTTGTGGAAGCGGGACCGGTCGATTATGCGGTGCAACATAAACACCCGCAACGCTCGAAACGACAAGTTATGTGTGCGATTCCGCAAGTTCGATCGCGGTATCGGGTTCCGAAGCTCCGGCGGACTTGTGCAGGTCTGGTTCGCGGCGTAGCCTCCGGCCATGCGGCCGAGCCTTTTCATAGCCTGCCTGCTCATGTCCTGGCCCGGTTTGGGTGGGTACTGCGCAGAGCCGGGGGAAACCATCTTCGACGACGTGCGCTTTCGACGCATCTCCGTTGACGAGGGCCTGAGCCAATCGACCGTTCGCGCCATCGCTCAGGATGCTCAAGGCAGTGTTTGGGTGGGCACAATCGACGGACTCAACCGCATGGATGCCCATTCCATCCGTGTCTATCGTCACGAGGAAGCGGATCCGGGCAGCCTGCCGGAAAATCACGTCGGCTCGCTGGCAATCGACCGTGATGGTCGACTTTGGGCTGGCATGGTCGGAGGCGGGGTCGCGCGGTATGACCCGGAGACCGATGGCTTCGAGCGCATCAAACTGGATCTCGATGGCACCGTGCCGCAAGCCGAATCGGTGTCGGCAATGGTTGCCGATCCGGCGGCCGGGATCTGGATCGCTACGGCAGCCGGCGGTTTGCGGCTTCTGGATGGGCGGACCGGACAGGTGCAATTGCTGCCGCTGGATCCCGGCCCCGCGACCCGGTCTGCGCGTGATCTGCTCATTCGGCGGGATGGTCGCCTGCTGGTGGCTACGCGTGTCGGTGTTTTCGAGTACTCGGTTGATCGTCGTTCGGTGACCGAGATCGGTTCCGAGGATGGCCCGCTCGACGCCCACTTCCTTGCCGAATCGACGCGCGGCAGCGTGTTTGTGGGAACCGGCAATGACGGGCTCGTCGAGCTGGTTGATGGTGCCGTCAAACGGCGCTGGACCGAAACGGATGGTTTGATCAGCAACGCCGTCCGTCATCTCGAGGTCGACGCCTCCAACCGAATCTGGATCGGCACCAACTCAGGTGTCAGCCTGCTGGATCCGCGAAAACGAAAGATCCGCAGTTGGAGTCATGACCCGATTGGCCGTACCGGCCTAGGCGGGCATCGGGTCGAAAGCATGATGATCGACCGTGATGGTCTGCTGTGGGTTGGAACCTGGGCCAATGGCATCAGCATCCATGATCCCCAGACCGAAGCCTTCCAGACCTTCAAGTATCGTCCCGACCATCCGCGTTACCTCAGCCGACCGACCGTCACGGCAGTGACGCAGCTCGCCAATGGCCAGTTGTTGGTCGGACTGCACGAAGAAGGCGGGGCGGCGAGGATTGATGTGCAGCAGGGCGTCGTGCAGCGGTACCTGCATGATCCGGCTCGCGCGGATTCCATTGCAGCCTCGTCGATTTCCTCGGTCCTTGAAACCCGCGATGGCTCGTTGTGGATCGCAACCCAGACTGCGGGGTTGTCCCGACTTTCGCCGGGCAGCGTCGAAGCGTTCCAGCGATTCCGCAGCGATCCGAAGGATCCCGGTTCCCTGTCCAGCAACAATGTTGCGGATCTGCTCGAAGATCGGGCCGGCAATCTGTGGGTGGCAACGATCGGTGGCGGCGTCAATCGGCTGTGTCCGGGCTGTTCGCGATTCGAGCGGATCGACGACCGACTCGGGCTGGGTTCCACGTACGCCAATGCGCTCCTGGAGTCGGCCGACGGCAGTATCTGGATCGGTTACCGGACGCTCGGGCTGGACCGCCTCGACGTGGTCTCCGGCAAAGTGGATGCGTATCGTGCCGGCACCGGTGCCGGAGCCCTCAGCAGCAATGCGGTGACCTACATTCATGAAGACCGGCGTGGCCGGCTGTGGGTGGCGACCCAAGGGGGTGGGCTGAATCGTGGTAGCCGCGGTGCCGACGGACGCTACGAATTCCGTGCGCTTCGACGGTCTGACGGTCTTGGTTCGGACATGGTTTCGTCGGTGGGCGAAGACAGCACTGGCATGATCTGGGCTGCTACGTCCGTGGGCATCAGCCGCATCAGCCCTGATGATGTCGGCATCGTCAATTTCGGTTGGTCGGAAGGTGCCCAGAGTCGGGGCTATTTTGTCGGCGCCGTTGCCATGGCGGGAGCAGACGAATTCTATTTTGGCGGACTGGAGGGCATCACCCGATTCGATGCACGCAAGGTCGGTGAACCCCGACCGCCAAGACGTCCGCTGGTGTCGGCGATTTCCGTGTTCAACCGGGACGAAGCACGAATCGGAAACACATCACGACGCGGGATCCAACGCGGAACAGGGGCAGGTGCCGACCTGGTGGCGTTGGCGCACGATGACGATATCGTCCACTTCGAGTTGTCGACGTTCAGTTTCGCGAATCCGGAATCGGTGCGGTATGCGTATCGACTGGATGGGTTCGATGACAACTGGGTCAGCCTGGAGGAAGGCTCCAATCGGGCAACGTTCACCGATCTGGCAGCCGGGCATTACACCTTGCATGTGCGTGCTGCCGGTCCGCGCAGCCAACGCTGGATCGATATGGAGCGCCCACTGACGGTCAAGGTTGCGTCGGCACCATGGTGGAATCCGTGGGCCATCCTGGCGTACCTCTTGGTACTGGCGGCATTGGGCTGGTGGCTGGCTTCCACCCTGTGGCGGGCCGTTCGGGAACGGCTTGCTGCCCAGCAACAGCTCCGCCAGAGCGAACAGCGATTGGCGCTTGCGCTCGAAGCGTCCGGTGACGAAATCTGGGAGTGCGATTTCGAACGTTCGTGCCTGATCCGATTCACGCCGCATATCGGACTGCGCATTCCAAATACGTCGGATCCGGTTCCGCTCGCCAGCCTTCGCGATATCGTGCATCCGGAAGACGTGTCGGTCTTCGACTCCGCCATGCGCGACGTGCTGAAGGGCGTCAAGGATCAGATGCGCGCGACGTATCGCATGGGCCTGGCGAACGGAGGATGGCTCTGGGTGCAATCCTACGGGCGTGTCGTGGACCATGACGGACGCGGGCTGGTCCGCCGAATTGCCGGTGTCTCGCGCGATGTTTCCGAAATCATGGGGCAGGAAGAAGCACTGCAGAGGATCAATCAGGATCTCGAGCGCCGTGTCGATTCGCGGACGCGCGACTTCCAGATCGCGAACGAACATCTTCGACGGACCTTGGATGACCTGCGCAATGCGCAGAAGCAACTGGTCGAGTCGGAGAAAATGGCGGCGCTGGGTGGTCTGGTCGCCGGGGTCGCGCACGAGATCAATACACCACTCGGCATCGGCGTCACGGCCGCATCGCACCTCGAGACCGAAAGCAAGAGATTGGCCGAGTCGCTTCGCCAGAACGTCATGAAGCGCAGTGATCTGGAAACCTACATCGGCATCGCCGACGAAAGCAGCCAGATCATTCTCCGTAACCTGCGACGCGCCGATCATCTGATCAAGAGTTTCAAGCAGGTCGCTGTCGATCAGTCCAGCGAACAACGTCGGATCGTGAATCTCAGTGAGTATCTCGACGAGATTCTCACGTCGCTCCAGCCGCGGCTCAAGAAGACGCCGTACGAAGTAAGAATCGACTGTCCGCCAGACATCATCGTGGATACCTATCCGGGCGCGTTGTACCAGGTGTTCGTGAATCTGGTGATGAACTCGCTGATCCATGCTTTCGAAGGCCGCGATCATGGACGTATCGATGTGATGGCAAGTCTCGAAGGTGCGGAGGTGGTGATCCACTATCGGGATGACGGCCGCGGCATGGCGCCCGAAGTGGTCGCCCGCATCTTCGAACCGTTCTTCACGACGAAACGTGGCCAGGGCGGCAGTGGTCTCGGCATGCACATCGTCTACAACCTGGTCAGCCAGTTGCTCGATGGCACCGTCCGGTGTGACAGCTCACCCGGGAACGGCGTGCAGTTCCACATCGTGTTTCCGGCGCGCCGGTCGGAGCCCGAGCAAACAACGAGATAGCTTGCCAAGGACTTCGTTTGTCCTTCTCCCGGTTACCGCGGACTTCCGGGAGAAGGTCAATCCGGCAACTGCGCGCGAATGGCCTCAACGCGATCCCAGTGCGCGAACAGCAGCTTCACGAGGCGCGGGTCGAACTTGATGTTGGTCTGCTCGTGGACGAACGCCTTGATTTCTTCCGCGCTCCAGGCTTCCTTGTAGCAGCGTTTGCTGCCCAGGGCGTCGACCACGTCGGCGAGTGCGGTGATGCGGCCGCTGATCGAGATCTCTTCGCCTTTGAGACCACGCGGATAACCGGAGCCATCCCAGTTCTCGTGATGATCCTCGGCGATGATCGACGCCAGCTGCAGCAAAGGCAGGCGTGACGCGGACAACCATTGCGCACCGAGTTTGGCGTGGGTGCGCATGATCGTGGTTTCGTCGTCGGTGTGACGACCGGGTTTGTTCAGGATGGCATCGGGGATGCCGATCTTGCCGATGTCGTGCAACGGCGCGGCATAACGCAGCATCACGCGAGCCTGCGGATCCAGACCATGCAGTTCACCCAGCAGTTCGGCAACCATGCCGACCCGGCGAACATGGTTGAGGGTGTCGCGCGAACGACTTTCGGCAAGGCCCGCGAGCAGCGTGACGATTTCGACTTGCGAGTCGAACATTTCGCGCTGCAGGTGCAGATTTTCGAAAGCGATCGACACGTTCGTGCAGAACACTTCGACCAGTTTCATGTCCAGCGGCGACAGCGACCAGCTCTCACCGACATACAACAGGCTTTCGGTGCGATGGCTGTCGGTGAAGTGCAGGACGTAGTGGTCGGTTCCGAACTGGTGGTCTTTCTGTCGATAGGCCTGTTTCAGCGACTCGACGATACGCGGCGGCAGACGCTCGTCCGCATTGCCTTGAACGAACTCGGCGTATTCGCCGGTGGCGGCCGCCACGACGAAGTGATTGGGTGTCTGTGAACCGGGCTTGACGACCTTGCAGTACAGCGCACCGCGGTCCAGGCCGACCAGTCCTGCAAGCTGATCGAGTACGGCCGACGCAAATTCGTGACTGTGCTGATGCGAAAAAATGCGTGCGGATGCATGAATGACCCGCTCCAGACCGCGCTTGTTCGCCTCGATCGTCATGATGTCACGGTGTGCACGCAGCGTTGCGTACATCATCGTCGACAGCTTCTGTGCGGTGAGCTCGGTCTTTTCCTTGTAATCGTTGATGTCGTAGTTGGCGATGACATCGTGTTCCGGCGCCTGTCCCGGCTGGCCGGTGCGCAGCACGATACGCACGAAACTGTTGCCCAACGTTTCCCGGACATACCGGACCACATCCAGACCGGCCTGTTCGGTTTCCATGACCACGTCGAGCAGCATGACCGACACGTCCGGATGGGCCGCGATCAACTCGCGAGCCTCGCGACCGGAATGGGCATGCAGGAATTGGAGCGGACGGTTTTCGAAACGGAACGAACCCAGCACAAGCTTGGTCACGTTGTGGACTTCAGGTTCGTCGTCCACGATCAACACGCGCCAGGGCGCGCTCGTTTCGGAAGCCTCAGGAGCGAATAGTTCTTCCATGCCTACCCCGGTTCAGGTCGACTCGAACATAGCAGCGCCGAGTGACGTTGGCGATACTGTTTTTCCGGGGTTCATCAAGGCCATGTGAACGCACAATACGGGCACAAAAAACGCCGGCTTGTGGCCGGCGTTTTTGTTGTGCTGCACCAGCGCTTGGCGCCAGTGACCACTGCCTTCCCGGGGTACTGTGCCGGGGCGGCCGTCGGTGCGCCCATCACTTCGAGCAGTTCGACGTCGAAAATCAGCGTGGCGTTCGGGCCGATCACGCCCGGCGTGCCGTTGTCGCCATAGGCGAGGGCAGAGGGGATGAACAGCTTGTACTTCGAACCGGCCGGCATCAGCTGCAGGGCTTCGGTCCAGCCTGGGATCACGCCATTCAGCGCAAACTCGGCCGGGGTGCCACGATCCACGGAGCTGTCGAACTTGGTGCCGTCGATCAGCGTGCCGGTGTAGTGGACCTTGACCATCGAGGTGGCCGACGGCTTGGCGCCGGTGCCTTCCTTGATGACCTGATACTGAAGACCCGAGGCCGTGGTCTTGACGCCCGCCTTGGTCTTGTTCGCAGCGAGGAACTTCTCGCCTTCAGCCTTGTTCGTTTCGGCCATCGCCTTGCGCTTGGCTTCCATCTTCGAGCGGAACATCTGCTGGAACGACTCGCGAACGGTCTGCGCTTCGGCATCCGTCAGCAAGGTCTTGCCATCGGCCAGCGACGTGCGCAGTGCCTGAACCATGATCTCGACGTCGATTTCGTCCTTGATCTGGCGCACGCCATTGGCGACGTCCATACCGACCATGTAGCTGGCCTTTTCCTTGTCCGTGCTGAGCTTGTCGACGGCATTCGCCGTGGTGCCAAACAGCAGGCCGGCCGAGATCGCGACCGCCAGGCCGCCCTTAATCAATGACTTCATGTACGACGCTCCTAGATACAAGCCCAATAAGAGCCGGCGGTGCCGGCAGTCCAGTCGCGTATTGTTGCGGGCTTTGCCCTTTCACGCAAACGCCCCTTTGTGAAAGCGTGCGCTGACGCAAGTTCCGGGGCCCGAGGCCGGCATGGGGTGCTCGTTCAGGTTGGTTCAACTTCCCGGATGTGACAAACGTGGTCACAATACCGGGCTTTGCCTTGACGGAATCCCCAAATGACTCTTCCTGCAGCCCATGGCGGCACCTTGATCGACTGTTACCTGCAGGGTCAGGCACTCGCCGCCGCCAACGCGCGCGTGGCATCGCTGCCCCGGCTGGACCTGACCGCGCGGCAGTTGTGCGATTTCGATTTGATCGCCAATGGCGCATTTTCGCCGTTGGACGGGTTTCTGGGTGAGGCCGACTACCGCTCTGTGCTGGCCAACATGCGCCTCGCGAACGGCACGCTGTGGCCGATGCCGATCACGCTCGACGTGAGCGAAGCAGTGGCCGAGGCCGCGATCGCGGCCGGCGGACTGGTGCTGACCGACGCCGAGGGGGTCCCGGTCGGCATCCTGGACGCCCCGTCGGCCTACCGGCCGGACCATCAGGAGGAAGCCCGACAGGTTTTCGGAACAACCGACACGCGCCACCCGGCCGTGGCACAGTTGCTCGAACGCACCCAGCCGGTTTACCTGGGGGGCCGCATCCTCGCGCTGCAGGCACCGCTGCACTATGACTTCCGTCGCCTGCGCCAGACACCGCGTCAATTGCGCGCGGAGTTCGAGCGGCAAGGTTTCACGCGTGTGGTGGCGTTCCAGACCCGCAATCCCATGCATCGCGCCCATTTCGAGCTGACCCGTCGCGCCGCCGAAGCGATCGACGGGGCCTTGCTGATCCATCCGGTGGTTGGCTTGACCAAACCCGGCGATATCGACCATTACACCCGAGTCCGCTGTTACGAAAAGCTGTTGGCGCAGTACCCAGGCCAGCGCACGGTGCTGAGCCTGCTCAATCTGGCCATGCGCATGGGCGGCCCACGCGAGGCCCTTTGGCATGCGCTGATCCGGCGC
>JBEIPT010000347.1:0-4124 GCA_040376895.1 Lysobacteraceae bacterium
CGGTGTGCTCGCGGCATTGGGTAGGTTCGACGAAAGTGTGACGCAGTTCCGGGAATCGGTTCGCCAATCGCCCGACGACCCCGCCACCCGAATGCTTCTGGCTCGAGCCTTGCTTGAACTGGATCGTCCTGACGAGGCCAGATCCGAGCTGGAACGGGCGGTTGAACTGGATCCCGTCAACTCGGACGCTTGGCAAATGCTGCAGGCGCTACGTGACAAACGGGGCGATTCGCAATAGTGTTACAAAGATTGTATGCGCCTTGCCAGACGGGTTCTGTCAAGGTGATCAGCGTGGTGGCGCCACTCGGGTGCTTCCGAAAGTTGGCAAGTGAAGCGTGGCGCGAGATGCCCTGCAGAAGCGTAGCGAATTAATTTTTCAGGAGTCATGCGAATGTTGTTCAAGCGGAAAACTCTCTTGCGGTCCTGTGTTGTGGCCTGTTTTGTCGCCATCACAATGTTCAGTGGCGCTGGAATCGCAGCACCGGGACCGGACGTGACTGTGCATGTCATTGGTGGGTCTGGAGTAGGCACTCAGAATCATGGTGTATCCAGTGGTATCCGCGGTTACTCGTTCGGCACGACATCCTGCAACATCGGGACAGCCGCACTGCAATGGTGCAATACCACCAGTGGATGCGCGGGTGGTGCCGCGAACACAGACCATCCGGTGATCGGGCAAAACATGTACCGATTGAAGGACGGCCGCTTCGAGCAAATCGGGGCAAGCTGGCTGAAACACGGTTTCACGTCCCTGAACAACAATGACAATGCATGCGCCACCGCGGCCAATGTGGGCTCTTGCCAAAACCCGGGTACGGGCAAACTGCTCGGCGTCGGTTGCACCGACCCCTACTCCGCCAGCCTCAATGGCAGTCGTCCGCTTGGACCGCGCTCACAAGTTGATGTCACAACCGGCGAGTTTCCTTTCCCGCACGGCGGCGGAAGCGGCAGCACGGCAGAGGCTTGGAACCAGCGCGTCGCAGTCGCACAGACCGATTTGGATCCCGCGACCAATGGCGGTGCACGGTATTTCATTGAAGGCCACTATGTCGCTCCCGACGACGCCGCAACAGGTAATGGCCTAAACAATGCATCCTACGCAGAAGTCACGATTTCTCCATCGAACTTCAATCTGACTGTTGGTACCACGGTTCGCCGGCAAGCGGCGATTGCCGCGTGGCAGGCAGTTGACCCGGCTGTAGAGATGTTCGATCTGGATGTGCCTGGTAGTAATCCGGTTCAGAGATTTCATGTCGCCCGCAAGGTCACGGAAACTGCCCCAGGGTCTTGGCACTATGAGTACGCGGTGCACAACATGAACGCGCAACGGGCTGCAGACAAGTTCGAAGTGCAGTTCTTCGCAAACGCCGTCATCAGCAACGCAGGCTTCAGGGATGTGGACGCTCATTCCGGCGAGCCATACGACAAGTCGGATTGGCCTGCAGTGGTCTCCGGCAACACGGTTTCGTGGACGACACCGGCGTTCCCGTCGGCTCCTCAGAACGCCAACGCGCTGCGCTGGGGTACTATGTACAGCTTCTGGTTCGACGCTGATCGTGGGCCGACGGATATCGGCACACATCAGCTCAAATTGTTTGAGGCCGGAACACCAGCAGACATGGCGTTCTGGACTTCCGGCGAACTACCTGCGTTCTCCGACGGCTTCGAGGGCTCTGCGCGCCGAACGGCTGACTGACGCGGTATTCCGTAACACGACCAACAAGGGGCCGGTTTGTCCGGCCCTTTGCCTTTTTCGGGCACCAAGACGACTCTGACTCACCAGCACAGCTTGACCACAATTCATTTCCGTGGCCGTGGCTCGAAGAATGCTGGGATCATCGGAACGGGTCACCTCAGACCCACGGCGATGGAATCTTCCAATTTTTTTGCTGGTGCACTGCCCTCTCTGTTCGCGTGGCGAACAGAGCAATCGGATCAGGAGTTCTCGATGAACAAACAAAGCACGCGACGTTTGGCCGCATGGCTCATGATGATCGCCGTTGGTCTTGGACTGAACATTGTTGGCATCGTGAACGCCGCAGGACCCGACGTGACGGTCCACGATCTGTTCGGCGGTTCCGGACTTCAGAACTGGGGAGTTTCCGGAGGAATTCGGGGTTATTCGGTCGGCACAACCTCATGCAATGTCGGCGATGCGCCGCTGAACTGGTGCGACGAATCCAACCTCTCGGTGTGCCAGCCGGGTTCCACCAGCGCAGACCATCCCATCATCGGCCAGAACATGTACCGGCTGAAAAACAACCGCTTCGAACAGATCGGCGCAAGTTGGCTGAAGCATGGGTTCTTCTCCCTGAACGAGACGACGGATTCTTGTCGCGGCGCGGGCAACGAGACCTGCCAGTTCCCGCCCCATGCCGAAAACCAGTTGGGTGTTGGCTGTACAGACCCATACACCGCAAGTCTGAATGGCAGTCGTCCGCTCGGGCGCCGCTCGGAAGTCAACCCGACGACCGGTGCGTATCCGTTTCCTCATGGTGGTGGCACAGGCATCCAATCGCAGCCCTGGAACCAACGCGTCGCCGTCGCGCAGTCTGATCTGGACTCGGCAAGCAACGTCGGCGCACGCTATTTCGTTGAGGGCCACTACATTGCTCCGGATGACGCGTCACAAGGGAACGGACTGAACAACGCGACGTACAGCGAAGTCACTGTGAATCCAAGCACGTTCAATCTGACGATCATCAGTACGTTCCGGACGCAACCAGCGATCAAGGCCTGGAGCCAGATCGACATGAGTGTCGAATCCCTGGACCTCGACATCCCTGGCAGTGCGCCGGTCCAACGTTTCCACGTCGCGCGGAAGGTCACCGAAGTTGTGCCGGGTACACAGTGGCACTACGAATACGCCATCCACAACATGAACTCAGCGCGCGCGGCGGATCAACTGCACATTAACTTCTTCGGCAGCGATGCAGTGATCCTGAATACCGGCTTCCGCGATGTGAACGCCCATTCCGGCGAACCCTACGACACCACGGATTGGACCATCACCAGTTCATCGTCGAGTGTCTCGTGGCAGGCCCCAACCTTTGCGACGCCAGAAAACGCGAACGCTCTGAGATGGGGCACGACCTACAGCTTCTGGTTCGATGCGAACAAGAGCCCGAGCCAAATTGCCAGCCATCAGCTGGAGCTTTTTCAGGACGGCATTCCGGCCTCGGTGACGTTCCTGGGCAACGAGGAGATCGCGGCCTTCGCGGACGGATTTGAGGGCAATGCCAGGCGAACAGGCTTCTGACGTGTGCAGAGGGTGCGGTTCTCAGCTGACTCTGGTTTCGAACCAAGGTGGCATGTCATTGTTTTGGGCGATGAGTTAGCTGCTCCAAATCAACTTGGCGTTCGTTATCGGATACCACCGCGCCATCAACATGCCGATTCGTGCTTGCCGCGGGCCACGGTTCGCCGCTGCTTGATGGCAAGCCGTCCGGATCGCCTTCATCGCTAGCGCTTGAAGCGACGACGACCTGATGGAACCAGGCGCCGCTTCGTTCCGGACGTCTGCATCTGGGCAAGTTGATTTGCTTCAATGGCAATGATCAGCGCGCTGTTGCTGCTGACTCGTTTTAACGCGGGCGGGCCCAGCGCCAACAACGGCGCGTGAGCCCTCGGTGGCTCCTGAACTGCATCAGTACCGCAAGCATGGCTTCAACGCAGGGCGTAGACGCGATCGTCGCGGATGATCACCCGGTCGCCGACCCGCAACTGCGGATTCTGCGTTTGCGTGACCTGGCCGTAACGGCCATCGTCGAGACGCACTTCAATGCGAAAACCACGACGCTGATCGCGGCGATCCGCTTCGATTTCGTGCCCGATGACGCCGCCAGCGACCGCACCGGCCACCGTCGCGGCACGGCGACCATTGCCGGATCCGACCTGATTGCCGATGGCGCCGCCAATGATCGCGCCGAGTACGGTACCGCCGCCCGTCCGTGAATCGTTGACCCAGACCGATTCGATGTCCGATATCGTGCCGCAATTGTCGCAGCGATTGTTGCGATAGCGACCATCGTCACGTCGTGAGTCGTAGTAACGGCTGTCGCCGCGATCGTTGCCCGAATAACCATGATCGGAATAACGCGGCTGCGACGAGCAGCCGGCTACCA
>JBEIPT010000306.1:0-4698 GCA_040376895.1 Lysobacteraceae bacterium
CCTAAGTCGGTGCATAACTATACAGGTTGTTCTGTATAGTTACGCCCATGACCAGACCCCCAAGAGCCCGACTGAAGATTCTTCAAGCCGCCCGTCGGATCGTCGAATCCAAGGGCGCAGGACATCTCACGTTCGAGGAACTGGCCGTGGAAAGTGGCGTCACGCGCGGTGGCATCACCTATCACTTCCCGACCAAGGAACTGCTGCTGAAGGGCCTCATCGAAGCCGACCTCATCGACTGGGACCAGAGCGCGGCCGAAATGGCGGCCTCGTGCCCCTGCCCCCGGACTGCCGACGTGATTGGTCAGATCCGCTGCAATCTCGATACCAAGGACGAGGGTCACAAACGATTCGTCACCGGCATGATCAGTGCTTCGATGGTGGACCCGTCCTTACTGGACCCAGTCCGCGAACACCAACGTCGCAAGTTTGAAAACTGGACCTGGGACGATCCCGAGCTGAAGCGCTACGTGCTGCTGCTGGCCACCGAGGGATTGTTCTGGCAGGACTTCTTCAACCTCGACCCCCTCAAACCCGAAATCAAGGCACGCGTTGTCTCACTCATTGAGCAACTCGTGCAGGACACTGAACTCATGTCGCCGAAACGCGACTGACCCGAAATCCCGTAGACCTGAAATCCGTTTACTCCATTTATCTCGACCCGACCAGGACGTCCCCATGATCAATCGTTCCTTGCGTTTGCCCCTGCTGCTCGCGCTCACCAGTTCCCTCTTGATCGCTTGCGGCGGCCCTGGCGGCCCGCCTCAAATGCCGCCACAGGATGTATCCGTCTCTGCGGTCGTCGAGAAGGAAGTGAAGGACTGGGACGAATACAGCGGTCGCATCGAAGCAGTTGATTCCGTCGAACTTCGCCCGCGGGTGACGGGTTATCTGGCCGGCGTCCATTTCCGCGAAGGCGGTACCGTCGCAAAGGGCGCGCTGCTGTTCACGATCGATGACCGCGAATATCGCGCTGCGGTGGCCGCTGCCGAGGCCGATATCGCGCGTGCCGCAGCCCGTCTGGAATTGGCCGATCGCGAACTCGCGCGCAGCCAGATGCTGGTCGAGGCGCGCGCAGTCTCGAAGGGAGAGTTGGATATCCGCCGCGGCGAACAGGCCCAGGCTGCTGCTGATCTGCTTGCTGCACAAGCCCGCAAGCAACAGGCGGAACTGAATCTCGGATTCACCCGCGTGACCGCCCCCATCGCAGGCCGCATCGGCGCCGCCTTGGTCAAGCCGGGCAATCTGGTGGCACCGGGTGAAACCCTGCTGACCACACTGGTGTCGATCGATCCGGTACACGTGGTGTTCGATGGTGACGAACGTGCCTATCTGCGTTATCAGCAGATGTCACGAAGCGGAGAACGGGGGAGTTCCCGCGACACCGCCAATCCCGTCGAAGTGGCGCTCGCTGACGAAGCGACCTTCATTCATCAGGGTCACATGGACTTCGTGGACAACTCGATCAATCCGACAACGGGCACAATCCGTGGCCGTGCCGTACTGGCCAATCCGGACGGTGTCTTCACGCCCGGCCTGTTTGCCCGTGTGCGGCTGATGGGCGCCAACCCACGCCTTGCGATGCTGATTCATGACCAGGCCATTCTGACCGACCAGGACCGCAAGTACGTCTGGGTGGTCGACGCCAATGGCGGCGCCGCGCGCAAGGACATCGAGCTCGGTGACTCGGTCGACGGCCTGCGGATCGTCGAACGTGGTCTGACCGCCGGAGATCGAGTGGTCGTCAACGGCGTCCGCAAGATTTTCTTCCCGGGCCAACCGCTGAAGCCGCGTGATGTGCCCATGGACGACCCGCTGCTGGCCGCGCCTGCTGCAGCGCCGGCCGCACCCGCCGCAAGCCCGAAGAGCGAGGGCTGACCCGTGGCGCATGCCGATTTTTCCAGAATATTCGTCGACCGACCGATCCTCGCGGCCGTTCTGTCGATCCTGGTGTTTGTGGCCGGCCTGATCGCCATCCCCAACCTGCCGATCAGCGAGTACCCGGAAGTGGTGCCGCCGTCCGTCCAGGTCACGGCGATCTATCCGGGCGCAAATCCGAAAGCCATCGCCGACACCGTTGCCGCACCGCTTGAAGAAGCGATCAACGGCGTCGAGAACATGATCTACATGAAATCGGTGGCAGCGTCGGACGGCACCATGAGCCTGACGGTGACGTTTGCTCAAGGCACCGACATCGATCTGGCTGCCGTGCAGGTGCAGAACCGGGTGGCACAAGCCCTGCCCCGTTTGCCGGAGGCCGTGCGCCAGCTCGGCGTGACAACGGCCAAGTCGTCGCCGAACATCACCATGGTCGTGCATCTGACGTCGCCGGACAAAACCTACGACGCGCTGTATCTGTCCAACTTTGCGAACCTGCGCGTCAAGGATGAACTGGCGCGATTGCCCGGTGTCGGTCAGGCACTTGCCTTCGGCGCTGGCAACTACGCCATGCGCATCTGGCTCGACCCGGATGCCGCAGCAACACGCGGGTTGACGGCCAGCGACATTCTCAATGCCATCCGCGAACAGAACCAGCAGGTTTCTGCAGGTGCGATCGGTGCTGCACCGATGCCGAATGGCAGCGGCGTGCAATTGTCGATCAACGCCCAAGGCCGACTGGAATCTCCGGAAGCGTTTGCCGACATCATCCTGAAAACCGATGGTGCGGCGATTACGCGTCTGGCTGATGTCGCGCGCATCGAACTTGGCTCGAACACGTATTCTCTGCGTTCGCTGCTCGACAACCAGGATGCTGCAGCCATCGTGATCTTCGAGGCGCCAGGTGCCAACTCGATCGCGCTGTCCGACGCCGTTCGGGAACGTATGGCCGATCTGGAGCGTGGTTTTCCGGAAGGCGTGAAGTGGAGCGTTGAATACGATCCCACAGTCTTTGTCCGGCAATCCATCGAGTCCGTGATCACCACCTTGCTCGAAGCCATCGCGCTGGTGGTCATCGTGGTCGTGTTGTTCCTGCAGACCTGGCGTGCCTCGCTGATTCCGTTGCTGGCAGTGCCCGTGTCGATCGTCGGTACGTTCGCGGCGCTGTGGCTGTTGGGCTTCTCGATCAATGTGCTGACCTTGTTCGGTTTGGTGTTGGCGATCGGCATCGTCGTCGACGACGCCATCGTGGTGGTCGAAAACGTCGAGCGACATATCGCCGAAGGCCTCTCGCCCAGACATGCTGCACACAAGGCCATGAGCGAAGTATCCGGGCCGATCGTCGCCATCACTCTGGTTCTCGCGTCGGTGTTTGTACCGCTGGCATTCCTGGATGGTGTGAGCGGTCAGTTCTATCGTCAGTTTGCCGTCACGATCGCAGTGTCGGTGCTGATCTCGGGCTTCAACTCGCTGACCCTGTCTCCGGCACTCGCCGCCGTGCTGCTGCAACCGCACGGCGCACCCAAGGACGCACTGGGCCGCCTGATCGAGCGCGTGTTCGGCAGATTCTTCAATTGGTTCAACCGCGTCTTCCAGCGCAGTGGTGATCGATACTCAGGCAGGATCGGCGGCACCATCGCCCGTGCGCCGCGCCTTTTGGCCGTTTATGCGGTGCTGCTGGTCACGGCGTTCTTTGCGTTCCGGGCCGTACCCACGGGATTCATCCCAACCCAGGACAAACAATATCTGTTCGCTGGGGTACTCCTGCCCGAAGGCGCCACGCTCGACCGCACCGATGCCGTCATGCGGCGTATGGGCGAAATCGTTCTGAACACGCCCGGTATCGACAATGCAGTGCAGTTTCCCGGGCTCAATGCCATCCACTTCGTCAACACACCGAACATCGGCCTGATGTTCGTCGGTCTCGATCCGGCGACGGAACGCAAACAGCCCGCTGCCGAAATTGCTCAAAGCCTCAACATGCAGTTCAGTCAAATCCAGGAAGGCCTGGCGTTTGCGCTGATGCCTCCACCTGTTCTTGGGCTGGGCAACGCCGCTGGTGTGGAAGGTTTTGTGCAGGATCGTGCAGGTCTGGGTTACGGCGAACTCAATACACAGACCCAGGCGCTGGTCGGTGCGATCCGGCAAACACCCGGTTTCGATCCCTATTCGGTGCTGACTTCGTTCCAATCGAACGTGCCGCAACTCGACGCCACGATCGACCGCACGACGGCCAAGGAACAAGGTTTGGTGCTCAGTGACGTCTACGATGCCCTGCAGGTCTATCTGGGCTCGGCCTACGTCAACGATTTCAACCTGTTCGGTCGCACCTACAGTGTCTATGCGCAGGCCGACTACGAGTTCCGCGACGATGTCGGCGACCTGTCGCGACTGAAGACCCGCAACACCAACGGCGACATGGTGCCGTTGGGCAGCGTGGTGTCGGTGGTCCCAAGTTACGGGCCCGATCCGGTGATTCGGTACAACGGCTACCCGGCAGCAGACATCTCGGGCGGCATTGATCCGTCATCGATGTCCTCGACCCAGGCAGTCGCTGCGGTATCGGGAATGGCCGAACAGGTTCTGCCGCGCGGCATGACCGTGGCATGGACGGGACTGACCTTCGAGCAGGTCAACCAAAGTAATGCAGCCTTGCTGGTGTTCCCTCTGTGTGTGCTGCTGGTTTATCTGGTGCTGGCGGCTCTTTACGAAAGCTGGTCTTTGCCACTGGCGGTCATATTGATCGTACCGATGTGCCTGCTGTCCGCGATGGGTGGCATCTGGGTCGTCAACTTCCTGCACGGCATGAGCCTTGCGATC
>JBEIPT010000478.1:0-2749 GCA_040376895.1 Lysobacteraceae bacterium
ACTTCGCCCTTGCGCTTCGCAAAGCGAAGCGAAACCGTGTCGCGGATGCCCAGCATCGGTGCCGATCTGCTTCGGGTGCGAGCCCCTGCTCGCGAGTAGCCATTACCGGTGCGATTACCTGTGGGAGCGGCTTCAGCCGCGATGCGACGTGGTCCAAATCGCGCAAGCCCTCCCCGATGTTCGGGGAGGGTTGGGAGGGGTTTAGGCAAGCACTTCGCCCTTGCGCTTCGCAAAGCGAAGCACAAGGAGCGGTGGTCTCGACCGATCGATGCGTTGTGTTGCATCGACCAGTTGAGACCACCGCGGCTTCAGCCGCGATGCGGCGTGGTCCAAATCGCGCAAGCTTCGTCGCGGATTCCTCGGGAGTCATGCCGAACTGCTCATGTAACGATCACACGTCGAGGCGTATTGTCTGGCGTATGGGCATCGTTCCGCAGCCGGGGCCACCACATTTGCCACTTCGGGCTCTTTGAAGCGATCAAGAGCCAGCCGATCCGGGAATGCTCTTCATGGCGGCGCATGACATCCCACCACTACCCAAACTGGAGATCGCCCGTGAAGCGATTGATGCCTCTGCTCGCCCTGATCACCATCCCTTCGCTCAGCCACGCCATCGAAGAGCCCGCCTACAAGGTCATCCGCCAGCTGGAAACCGTGGAACTTCGCGAGTATTCGCCCTATGTCGTGGCCGAAGTAGTCATGGACGCCAAGGCCGAAGATGCTGGTAACCAAGCGTTCCCGATCCTGGCCGGGTACATCTTCGGCAAGAACAAGGGCGAGCGCAAATTCGCAATGACCGCGCCGGTGATTCAGACCGCGGAGCCGGTGAAAATGGCGATGACCGCCCCTGTGACTCAGACTGCGGTGCCGGGTGGCGTGCGGGTGCAGTTTGTCCTGCCGAAGAGCGTGACACTGGAATCCGCGCCTGAACCCCTGGATTCGCGGGTCCAGGTTCGACTGATACCGGGAAACAGGTGGGCGGTCCTTCGTTACTCGGGGACTTGGTCCCAAGCCAACTACAACGAACATCTGGGCGAGCTGAGAGCGTCCCTGGAAGCGGCTGGTGTGGCAACACAAGGTGAGCCCGTACTCGCGCGCTACAACAGCCCGTTTACACCCTGGTTCTTGCGGCGCAATGAAATCTGGTTGGCATTGCAATGAGTCTGCGGTCGGCCGACACGGCATCGAGCCTGCCTCGTTGATGGTTCCGGATGTCGAGAGTGCCAACAAAAAAGCGCGGCCGAGGCCGCGCTTTCTTTATGCCGGAACGAGCCCGATCACTGCAGGTTGGCGAGCATCCAGTCAACCGTAGCCTTGACCTGTTCGTCCGACAACGATGGATTGCCACCGCGTGCCGGCATGTTGCCGGCCTGGCCGACAAAACCTTCGATCGCGTGCTTGTACATCATGTCATTGCCTTGGGCGATGCGAGCTGCCCACGCAGCCTTTTCGAGCTTCGGCGCGCCAGCAACACCGCCGGTGTGGCAGGTGGTGCAGAGTTTGTCGTAGATGAACTTGCCGTCGAGTGAGCCATCGTAAGCGACTTGTGCCTGAGCTGCCTCTAGGGCGCGCTTCTGAGCCAGCGCAAGCGCTGCATCACCCGTGGCACCGGCATAAACCGCGCCAACCGGCACGATCCGTTCGGTGACCGCAGCGGCGATGGCCGGGTTCGGATCACGGCCTTGTGCGCCATAAATGTAATGTGCACCCACGATCAGGGCTACGGTCAGCGCCATCAGGCCGGCGATGATTTGGGCGAATTTCTTGAGGAATTCAAGGTCGAACGGCGTCATAGAACGAGCTCCAAAAGCAGGCCACAAGGCCCGCGCACGCGAAAAGGGCCGCGCATTGTAGCGACAAGGCGCGGCCGATTCGTAGCCATGCAACGATTAATTCGGTTACCGCCAGTGCGGGCAGGCGAATGATCCGATCATCGCCGGTCCGGAACGTGCCTGGTTCAGGCAATGCCCTTGTCGATCAACTGGCTGATCTGGGTCTTTGTCGCCATGCCGATGTGTGTGGCCTGAACCTTGCCGTCACGGAAGAGCATCAGCGTGGGTACGCCGCGCACGCTGTACTGCCGGGGCGTCTTCATGGCGTGGTCGATATTCACTTTCACGATCTTCAAGCGGCCTTGGTAGGTGCTGGCCAAGTCGTCCAGTGCGGGCGCAATCGCCTTGCACGGCGCGCACCATTCGGCCCAGAAATCCACCAGTACCGGTTCGCTGGACTTCAGCACGTCGTTCTCGAAGCTGTCGTCACTGGCATGGCCAATCAAATCACTCACAACGATCTCCTGGTCGTGGGAAGCAGGCATTGCTTCCCGATCTAGTACACTGCCGGCGTTTGAATCACTTACGCCGCGCAACAAGTATGGACCCGGATTGTGGGGTGCCCCTTGCAGCGGTTCAAGCTCGTAACCCGCAAAATGAGTGACAACTCTTTTGTCCCCGAGATTTCTCGGCTCCAGCAAGAAGAAAAACAAATGTCAGAACAAGTACTTACCGATCTCGATTTCGACAGCTTCGCTTTGGCGCCACCTCTGGCCCAGGGACTGCACGACGCCGGGTTCATCCGTTGTACGCCGATCCAGGCGCTGACTTTGCCGATTGCACTGCAGGGCAAGGACATCGCCGGCCAGGCCCAGACCGGTACCGGCAAGACTGCCGCGTTCCTGGTGGCGGTGCGGAACCGCCTGCTGCTGCAACCCGCGCGTCCCGAACGCCGCAGCCAGGATCCGCGCGCCATC
>JBEIPT010000561.1:0-2075 GCA_040376895.1 Lysobacteraceae bacterium
CGGCACTCTTGGCGAGCACACGCTGGATGTTCAGGTCACGCGTATCCAGATCCAGACGGCCTGCATCGGCCTTGCGCCAGTCGAGGCTCAGGTCGGCAAAACCGGACAGGCGCTTGCTGTCGAAGTCGACATCAAGGTCGAGGTACAGATGCTTGATGCGCACTTCATCGAGACGCGCGACGGAATGGTGGTCGCGTGCCGGTTCGGCCAAAACCGGAGCGGACACAACCAGGGCAAACAAGGCTAGGGCAAAACGACGCATCGGCAGTTTCCTCGGCACGAGATCAGGAGCAGCCCCGCCGGAGCGGGGCAGTGGGGACAGCCATTGTCCCGGCAAATCATGTTTGGAACTACTTCTGCGCCTTCAGCAGGTCGCGGATTTCAGTCAACAATTTTTCCTCGTTGCTCGGTGCAGGCGGCGCGGCAGGCGCGGCGGCTTCGGCACGCTTGAGGCGATTCATCACCTTGATCACGATGAAAATGACGAATGCAACGATGATGAAATCGATGATCGATTGCACGAACGCGCCATAACCGAGCAGTACTGCAGGCACCACGGTGCCATCCGGGTTCGTCTTCTCGCCCATGGCAAACGCCAGTTCGTTGAAGTTCTGGCCGGAGGTGAGGAACCCGATGATCGGCATGATGATTCGATCGACCAGCGCGGCGACGATCTTGCCGAACGCGGCACCGATGACCACACCGATGGCGAGGTCCATGACGTTGCCACGCATCGCAAATTCCTTGAATTCCTTGATCATGCTCATCTTCGTGCTCCGTTCGTTGTCAATGTTGGTGTGTGGGATTTCAGTAGCGGGTTTCGGAAAGAATGCCGCGACCATCGGCATCAAGCGTCACTTCGAACCAGCGATCGTATTCCTGCTCGCCGATTGGCGCGACGGTTTGGCCGGTGAGCGCCTGGATCAGGATCGGCACAGTGTTGCTGTGGCCGATCACCAGAACCTTGCCGCCCGGCGACGCCAGGATCCCCGCGCGCAAGTTTTGTGCGTCCGCCTCGAAGTCCTTCGACAGGGTGGTGACCTGAACGGTCTGGCCAGCCGTGCGTGCGCACGGCTCCGCCGTTTGCTGGGTACGCTGGTACTGCGTGGCGTGGGCGGCCCGCAGACCCTCCCGGCAGAATCGCTGCGCGATTGATTCGGCACGGGTCCGACCGGCTTCAGTCAGACCCGGGTCGTCGCCTTCCAGCGCCTTTTCGGCATGACGGAGAATGACGACCGTCGTCGTGAGCGGCTCTGGCCGGCTCGATGGGCCGGCACAGGCAGCCAACACGGCTGCGAGCGATACAATCCAGGGGAATCGCTTTCGTATCATCCGGGTGCTCCGTTCATGGCCCACAACACTTCATCGAGACTGGCTTCGGCGCTGGCGACAAATCGCCGCAGATCGATCCGCCCGGCGACCACTCGGACACCTTCGGCCCGCAGACGTCGGGATTGGTCCCGATACCCGGAACTGCCAGCCGGAAACGCGATGCGGCCATCAGCCCGCACGACGCGATGCCAGGGTAAGTCGGCATCTTCGCCCGAAGCCAGCGCCCGTGCAACGAGCCGCGCGCGGCCCGGCCAACCGGCGCGCGCGGCAACGGCGCCATAGGTCGACACCGATCCGGCCGGAATGGCCCGTACGGCGGCGCGGATGTCGGCAAGAGCGGGATTCGGCGGCGGCATCCCGCTACGATAACCCCAACCGTTGGAGAAAATTCATGCGCAACTTCGAAGAAATCCGCGAGCACGTCGCCAGCCAGTTCGAACTGAGCTTCGATGAGCCGTATCAGCTCAGTTTTGAGTACCTCACGGCCGACGGTCGGACCCAGGGCATGTTTCTGGGTGAACTCGAGGCCGAGGCCGGCCGCCGGTACCTGCGCGTGTCCACCCCCGTGGCCCCGCTCAGCACGTCGGACGCAGCGCGCGCGCTGGAGTTCAACTGGGCCCAGCGCGTGGGCTATCTGGCGCTGTTCGAACTCGATGGCGAAGCGTTTTTGCACCTGTGCGAAAACCGCCCGTATACGAGTCTCGATGAAGCCGAGGTGGACTCCATCATCCGCGAAGTCGCCA
>JBEIPT010000562.1:0-2068 GCA_040376895.1 Lysobacteraceae bacterium
CGTGATGCCCACCGGACGAGCGGCCAGCATGACGGCTTCCTCGGCCCAGACTTGCCCCTCTGTCTCAACAAGATGCGAGAGCACGCCCACGGAACCCACCTGAATGCCGGTAATCACCGCCGAGAACGCGACAGTCAGCCAGACCGCGGTCGTGCCAAGGCCGAGCGCCCAGGCAGGCAGACCTGGTCCGGTCTTGAGCCAGCGCGTGAGCAGCCAGCGCATCAACAGTGCGCCGATCAGGATGATGGCCGTACCCACCGCGAAATGGGCCAGAAACTGCAGGATGTAACGCAGAATGATTTCGAGCATCCGCCAATATTGCCCGCGGATGGGCTGCTTGTCATTTCCGGGCTGCGGCAATTGCCGGTAAACTCCTGCTTCCCACCGCCACTGTATCGAGCCCGTGGCAACACGCGGCTCATTGGAAACTCATGCCCAAACGCAGCGACATTCGCACGATCCTGATCATCGGCGCCGGTCCAATCGTCATCGGCCAGGCCTGCGAGTTCGATTATTCCGGTGCGCAAGCCTGCAAGGCCTTGAAGCAGGAGGGTTATCGGGTTGTCCTGGTCAATTCCAATCCGGCGACGATCATGACCGACCCGGAGACCGCCGACGCGGTCTACATCGAGCCGATCAACTGGAAACGCATCGAAAAGATCATCGCCAAGGAGCGCCCGGACGCGCTTCTGCCGACCATGGGTGGACAGACTGCGCTGAATACGGCGCTCGACCTGGCGGACCACGGCGTGCTTGAAAAATATGGCGTCGAATTGATCGGTGCCTCGCGTGAAGCCATCCGCATGGCCGAAGACCGCGAACTGTTCCGGCACGCCATGAAGGACATCGGGCTCGAATGTCCGCGAGCGGAAGTTGCCAGGACGATCGAGCAGGCACTCGAGATTCAGGTCAAGGTCGGGTACCCGACCATCATCCGCCCCAGTTTCACGCTCGGCGGTTCGGGTGGCGGCATTGCCTACAACCGCGAAGAGTTCCTCGAGATCGTCACCCGCGGACTTGAGCTCTCGCCGGTGCATGAAGTGCTGGTCGAAGAGTCGGTGCTGGGCTGGAAAGAATTCGAGATGGAAGTGGTTCGCGACAAGGCGGACAACTGCATCATCGTGTGTTCGATCGAGAATCTCGATCCGATGGGTGTCCATACCGGCGACTCGATCACGGTCGCGCCGGCCCAGACACTCACCGACAAGGAATACCAGCGGTTGCGTGATGCCTCGTTGGCGGTGTTGCGCAAGATCGGCGTCGACACTGGCGGTTCCAACGTGCAATTCGGCGTGAACACCGACAATGGTCGTGTGGTCGTCATCGAGATGAATCCGCGCGTGTCGCGATCGTCGGCGCTGGCGTCCAAGGCCACCGGTTTTCCGATCGCCAAGGTCGCCGCCAAGCTGGCGGTTGGTTACACCCTCGACGAACTCCGCAACGACATCACCGGTGGTCTCACGCCGGCCTCGTTCGAACCGGCGATCGACTATGTCGTCACCAAGATTCCGCGCTTTGCATTCGAGAAATTCCCGGCTGCCGATGCGCGCCTGACGACGCAGATGAAGTCGGTCGGCGAAGTCATGGCGATCGGTCGCACGTTCAAGGAATCATTCCAGAAAGCCCTGCGCGGCATGGAAACCGGCAAGGATGGCCTGAATCCGACCGGTATCGATCTGACGTCCGCAGATGGGCTCATCGAGATCAAGCGGCAGTTGCGTGAACCGGGCGCCGATCGCGTCTTCCATGTGGCCGACGCGTTCCGCGCGGGATTGAGTCGCGACGAGATCTACCAATTGTCGTTCATCGACACCTGGTTCCTGATGGCGATCGAGGAGATCGTCCAGAGTGAGCGTGTCGTTCGCGAGCAAGGTCTTGCCGGCCTGGATGCCGAGCGCCTGCGTGAACTGAAGCGCGACGGTTTCTCGGACTCGCGCCTGGCTGCACTGGCCGGCACGAACGAAGATGCCATCCGCATGCTGCGGCGTGCGCTGAAAGTGCGTCCGGTCTACAAGCGAGTCGATTCCTGCGCAGCCGAATTCGCCACATCCACGGCCTACCTGTACTC
>JBEIPT010000476.1:0-2766 GCA_040376895.1 Lysobacteraceae bacterium
CACCGACTGAATCGGATCAGCGAGGCAAGTCCTCGATTCGATCGACGTCGCCCGGGGCTCTCGGCGCCGGAAACTCGACGAGGTCACTGTGGCTTGCGGACCTCAGCAGATGACGCGCACCGGCGTCACCTTCGAGCCTGCGGAGATCGTCGAAACGCGTGCGCGGGAAAACCGCCGGAGCGCCTCTCAGGCCGTCGTACACAGAAGTGATGATGTGTCCCGGGAATGTTTCGGACAACTGCAGCAGTTCCGTCAACCACTCCGAATCCACGCCATGTTGGTCAACCAGCAACACGAGCAGTCGCTCGATTTTGGCGGCCTGCGCATGACGAGCCACTGCTCGCAACGAAGCCGACATGCCTGTAATTGCATCTGGCACATCGATCCGGAGCAATGCCTCCCGATCGCGCAATGAATGCCAGAATGGATCACCCTCCGAGCCGAGTGCCAGCCAGACTTCGGCGCGCGTGGAGCGCGCAGCATCGACGGCTCGCTGGAGCAAGGTGTTGCCGTCGACACGGACCAGTTGTTTGGGTTGTCCGAGTCGTCGCGAAGTACCGGCCGCCAGGATCGCGATGGCCTGCTTCGGCGAGGTCGTTCTCAAAAGTGGCATTCCTTGGGAAAACAGTGTTCGCGATAAACCTGAAACAGTTCCGCCAGCATCGAGATCGCGAGCTCCTGCGGGTCTCGTGTACGCGGCAACAGACCGAAAGGTCCGCGCAGTCGCTGCAGGGACAGATCGGCCACGCCCAATCCGCGCAGTCTCTCGATCCTCTGCGCATGCGCACGCACACTACCCATGGCGGCAACCAGAAACGCCGGCCCTGCCAGCGCGGCGCGCAAGAACACGAGTTCGGCGTCGTGCTCATGAAACAAGGTGAGCGCGGCCGTATGGGCGTCGAACACCACACCCGGCAACTGTGTGTCCGAGGCCAGATACACCGTAGCCACGCCATACCCGGACAACTCATCCAGCAGCACCCGGTCCGTGGCCAATGCAACGGTGTCGATACCGGCGGTCACGGCGAGACGACACATCGCCCGGAGATTGTCGCTGGCCCCCGCCACCACAAGTCTCAGGTTGGGATGCATGACGACTGCTTCCGCGCTTGTAACCCCCATGGTCAGGATGTCGGCGCCCGCATGGCATTGCGGTGATCGATCCGGCGCCGACCAGGCCAGCGTGAAGACTTGGCGACGCGCCACACAGGCGGCAATGACCGTCAAAGTATGAGTATCGATCGCACCATCGAATTGCAGGTCGAGGCCGCTGCCGCAAGGCAACACCACATCGACGTAAGGGGAATCGAGGCCGAACCGGATGCGCCGACTCCGCGCCGCCACCAAGACCGCTTGTGCCTCGGCGATCACGGCTGCATCAAGACAACCGCCAGACAAGGAACCGGCAACTTCACCGCTGGCGGTAACGGCCAATTGCGCACCACGGCGTCGTGGTGCGCCACCCTCGATACCCAGCACCGTTACCAGCGCACACCGTTCTCCACGCGCCGCAGCCATCAACAGCAGTTCGATCGGCGAACCGACTGCGGACCGTCGCGTGAGCGGCAGGTCCGCGGTCATGGTGCTGAAGCCGAGTGATTCTTGACGATCACGAGGCGGGTTGATCAGGTCTGCCGGAACGGCAACTGTCGCAAGCGTTGACCGGTCGCCCGGAATATCGCATTCGCGACCGCAGGTCCGATCGGCGGCACCGCACACTCGCCAATACCGGTAGGCGCTTCGGCAGATGCCAGCATATGCAGAGAAACCTCCGGCATCTGGTCCATGCGCAGCACCGAGTAACCATCGAAGTTGGTCTGCTCGGCGCCACCTTCCAACAGTGTCAGACGTTCACCAAGCACCGCACTGAGGCCAAACGCCGTGCCGCCTTCAACCTGCGCACGCACCACATCCGGATTGATGACCAGACCACAGTCGGAGGCGACAACACATCGCTCGACCTTGATCGCGCCGTCGGCACCTTTGGAAACTTCGGCGACCGTCGCCACGAAACTGCCGAACGACTGGTGCACGGCGATGCCACGGAAGCGTCCCTCTGCAGCCGGTGTATTCCAGCCGGCCTTTTCCGCGGCCAGATTCAGAACGGCACGCTGGCGGGCATTCTCCGGAAGCAGCTTCAGGCGAAGCGCGATCGGATCCTCGCCATTGATGCTGGCGATTTCGTCGATCATGGTTTCCATCACGAACGCGGTGTGCGTGTGGCCAACCGAACGCCACCACAATACCGGCACCTGAGACGAAGGATGCGAGACCTGGAGGTCGACATCGGGCAGGGCGTAAGGGGTGTCCTCAATACCTTCAAGGGAGCTTGGATCGATGCCGTTCTTCAGGAACCCTGCGAACGGCGTGCCGGCAAAAATGGACTGCCCGACCACATGATGTTGCCACCCGCTGATGCGCCCTTCGGCGTCCAGACCAACGCGGACACGATGGACATGCAGTGGGCGATAACGACCACCGGCCATGTCGGTTTCGCGCGTCCACTGCAACAGAACAGGCGCGCGGAAACCGATCGCTTTGGCAATCTCGGTGGCTTCGACGAACACATCACAATCCGGCACCGCGCGGCGACCGAAGCCACCGCCGGTCTTCATCACATGCAGGTCAACCTGCGCCAGATCCACACCGGCGATGCCGGCACACGCAGCCTGCACGGCATCGGGCATTTGCAGCCCGCCATAGATATGCAGACGCTCGCCGTCCTTGTGGATGAGTGCGTTCAGCGGTTCCAACGCAGCATGGGCC
>JBEIPT010000155.1:0-8427 GCA_040376895.1 Lysobacteraceae bacterium
CATCGGCAAAAAACGCGGCGCGTGGGCGCTGTCGAACGACGCCCCGGAATCGAAACGAGGTTTCCTGCTCAACCCGCTGATCCACGACAAAACCCCGGACCGTCGTTACGCCAATGCAGACCCGATCACAGGTCAGGCTGCGTGGTTTGATCTGCGTGTCTCGATTCGTCGAAAGGGTCATGCTTGATCAAGCTCGGGCACTGATGTTCCGGCTGTTCCTGATTCACTGAGGAAACGAGTGGATTCCCGCTTTCGCGGGAATGACGGGTGTTGGGGGGGGCCGCCCACACTTCGTCGAAAACTGTAATTCTCGAGGACCTGCCTTCCACACACCCGTCATTCCCGCGCAAGAGGGAATCCACCAGTCTGCCCAATAGTCTCAGGCCACGAATCCCGCCAGATCGGAATCGGCGAATCGATCAAAGCAATCCGACGTCTGATGCCCTGTGGGCGCGAGTGGATTCCCGCTTTCGCGGGAATGACGGGTCTGTGGAGACTGACGAGTAGAGAGGCGCGACGGGCAATGTCCAGTGACGGACAGGGAAATTACAGGCTGCGCCACAGCGTCTCTCCACCGTCATTCCCGCGAACGCGGGAATCCACCAGTCTGCCCGATAATCTCAGGCCACAGATCCCGCCAGGTCGGATTCAACGACTCGATCAAGGCGATCTTCCATTCCCGCCGCCACTTCTTGATTTGCTTCTCGCGTTCAATCGCAGGTCGCATCTGCGCGTGTTGCTCGAACCATACAAGTCGGTTCACGCCATGACGACAGGCAAACCCGCCCTCGATACCCGAGCGGTGCTGACCGACACGACGAACCAGATTACCGGTTACACCGAGGTACAAGGTACCCATTTTCCGATTGGCCAAAAGACAAACTGCCGGATGGCGCATCCCAACTCCCAGTGCACCGCTGCAGACTAGTACCTGAAGGCCATGACAAACTTCCCGTTACGCGCACATGATCGGTCACCGTATGGAGGTCCCATGAACCGAAATCTGCTTTGGGTGTTGCTGATGATCACCCCCACCCTCACCGCCCGAGAACCCATCCTCGGCCAACCGTGTGAAGGTTGCGAAGAAGTCTTCAACGGTCTGCACGAGCCTCTGGCATCACAGAGTCGGATCGCACCAGTTGATGCCGAGGGCACAGCACTCACACTGACCGGTACGGTTCGTGACCGGAGCGGCGAAGCCCGTCCCGGCGTGGTCTTGTACGCCTATCAGACCGACCACCGCGGCCTCTATCCCAACGCTGGCCCAGGGGGCAGTCAGCACGGCACCTATCGTGGTTGGGTTCGCACCGACGATGCCGGTCATTTCCGATTCGACACGATCCGACCTGCTCGATATCCGGATTCGGAGTTGCCCGAACACATTCACCTGCATGTTCTCGAAGCAGGATGTGGCACGTATTACATCGACGATGTCATGTTTTCCGACGATCCGATGCTGACCCCCGTAATGCGGCGCTCTTTGGCTACAGGTCGCGGCGGAACCGGAATTGTCGATCCTGATCTCGTCGACAAAACATGGCAAGTGCGCCGCGACATTGTCCTGGGCACCGGCATCAGCGATTACGACTGCTGAGTTCGGGCTTCGAGTTCGAGCAGCGTCCGTTTGGCATCCAGGCCGCCGCCGAATCCGGTCAAGCTTCCGTTCGACCCGATGACCCGATGGCAAGGAACGATGACGGGCAATGGATTGCGGCCATTCGCGAGGCCCACCGCACGCACCGCCTTTTCATTGCCGACGGCTTCGGCCAATTGGCGGTAAGACCAGGTCTTCCCATATGGAATGGTCGACAACAAACGCCAGACTGCCATCTGAAACGGCGTTCCTGCGGGCGCCAGATCCAATTCGAACACCTCTCGCGAACCGGCAAAGTATTCACCCAGTTGTCGCCGCGCCTCGCCAAAAGCGTCGGATTCGAAGGTCCAATCAGCGCGTGACTGAGGCTCGTGCCGATTGTCCGGAAACAGCAGAAAATGCAGCGTGTGGCCCTGCCCCGCCAGAGTCAGCGTACCCACCGGTGATTCCATCGTCGTATAGATCATGTTTACGTTCCTCAGATCGATTCCTGCCAAAGGTGCAACACCGCATAAGCACGCCACGGTCGCCAGGATTCGACCCGTGCGAGCAGTTCGCGCGGTCGATCAATCCCAAGAGCGCGCTTGATGATCAGGTCGTCGACCACAAAAGCATCGGGCGCACCGAGCGCGCGCATGGCCATGTAGTTTGCTGTCCAGGGCCCGATGCCGGGCAGCGCGACGGCGGCCTCCACGAACCGCGACAAGGGCTGGATCGGAGACAGAGACAAAGTCCCGTCTGCCACGGCCGCGGCCAATGCTTTCACCGCGCCGGCCCGCTTGATCGGAATGCCGAACTCACCAGCCGGACGCCGTGCGAGGACTGCAGGATCCGGCAAAGATTGTTCTTCCCCCTCGCCGATCAGCAATCGGGCCAACAAGGTGCGCGTGGCGGCAACGCTGATCTGTTGACCCAGAATCGCGCGGACTGCTGTTTCGAATGGATCCAGCCCGACAGGCAGCCGCAGACCCGGATGTCTTTTCAACAAGGGTTTCAGCCGAGCGTCGGCACCGAGCGCCGATTGAATGGCTGCCGGGTCGGCATCCAGATCAAAGGCCCGGCGCACCCGTCGGACGAGCGCTGGAACTTGCCGCGTCGGTAGTCCATCAACCGTGAGCTCGAGGCAATGGTGTTTCGGAAGCAGCCGCAACTCAAGCTTCGCAAACTGACCATCGAACCGCAGTACCCGCCGATAAACGCCGTCGACCACGGACTCCACGGGCGACAGCGAACGCGCAGCCAGGAACCCCAACATGTGCGACCAGTCGTAAGGTGGTCGATACGGCAACCTCAAGCGCACACGATCGGCTCGTTCGACAGTCAGACTCTGTTTGCGGAGATCCTGGGGATTCATCCCCAGGCCATGTCGAATGGCCTCGTTGAAACCACGAACGCTGCGATACCCGGATGCGAACACGATCTCTGTGACCGGCAATCGGGTTTCGGTGAGCAATTGTTTTGCCGTGTGCAAGCGACGTGCTGCCGCAACGCCCGCTGGCGTGGTTTGCCAACGAGACAGGAACTGACGGCGGAGTTGCCGTTCCGACAACCCGAACCGCTCCGAAAACTCCGTCGGAGATTGTTGATCCAGCGCGCCTTCCTGGATGGACATCCATGCTTGTTCAACCAGTTCGTCCAGCAAGCGATGGCGGCTGTCTTCCGGCGCGATCTCCGGTCGGCAACGCAGGCAAGGTCGGTAACCGGCGGACTGCGCTTCGCTGGCGGTTTTGTAGTACGTGACATTCCGCGGCAGTGCTGCCGGTGCCGGACAAACGGGCCGGCAATAGATGCGCGTCGTTCGGACGGCAATGAAGAACAGACCATCGAAGCGCGCGTCGCGGCTTTGCCGGGCACGCTCGAATTGTTTCAGTTCCTGGCTGGTAAAGTTCGTCATGCCCAGCAGTCTAACAAGCCACATGAGCCTGAACTGGCACAATTTGGACATGGGCCTGAGCCGACAAACCCCGCGCCGCCGACGATGCGAGGCTTGCCGATTAGATGAACTGAAGCGGGTGGCGACGGTTTCCATAGCCACATGGTGCCGCATCAATCAAACCATCGCGCATCGATTGTGCGCGGATCATCCAGGTCTGTGGGCTTTGCCGTTGACGTTGTATCAACACATGTCGACAGCCGAGCATCAGAAACGCCAGTCAACCCCCAGCACAAAATTGCGGCCGATCGCGTCGATGCCCGAACCGTGTTCGCGGTATTGCTTGTCGGCGATGTTCTCGACACTGAAACTCAAGTCCAGGTCTGTCGTAACGGCGTAACTCGCGCCGACATCAAAACGACCAAAGCCGCCGGTGCCATTCGGATCAATGCGCGGGTCAGTTCGGTCGCGTTCCGACAGCCGATCCTGTCGGCTGGCAGCCAGAACATCGGCATTGAACCGCCACTGGTCGTCCATCTGCCAGTTTGCGCTCAGGAACAGATTCATCGGAGGGATCCGGTCGGCGACCTGACTGTTGCCATCCAGCTCTTCCGTGCCACGCGTCCAGTTCAGGCTGCCATCCAGCCACACATCGCTGCTGACATCCCAAGTGAAGCCGAACTCGACACCATAAAGCTCTGCAGAGGATGCGTTGCGGTTCTGCACTTCACGACGCGAGCCCACATTACGACCCGTAAACGCAGTGACGATCTTGTCATCGAACTCGCTTCGGAATGCGAACGCTTCGAAATCGAAGGCCTCGCCGTCATGTTTGACGCCGAAGTCGACACTGACAACTGTCTCAGGTTTCAGCGCCGGGTTCGGAATCGCAAACCGATTGCTCGGACGATTGCCGAACTGGCCCACGTCAAAAATGTTCGGCGCACGAAAACCTCGCCCGACATTGCCGACCAGACGTGTCCCTTCAGCCACAGCAACGCTCACACCCGTATGGCCACTGAAGGATTCGTTGTTGATGCGGACACCGGTCAGCCCGGGCTGCGCCGGGATGTCGAGTTCGAAGTCGCTGTAGCGACCGGTGACCACCCAGTCCACGCGCTCGTTGATCTCCCAATCGTCAATCGCGAACACCGACCAGCTGTCCTGCACCGACCCGTTGGGAAAGCGTCCGTTGACGGAGGTCGCAACATTCGTTCGGATGTCGCGGTTGATCCGGCTGGATTTTACTTTTTCACCATATGCATCAAGACCGACGCTGTAACGATGGCCGCCTTCCGACGCACCACTGAGCAACACGGAGCCACCGGCCATACGGTCGGTATTTGCCTCACGCGCTTCGCTGAACGATCCGGTATCGCGGCTGCGGCGGTCGTCACGGATCACCTGCTTGCCAATCTGCGCACGGATGTTCTGAAACCAGGCACCTGCCAGAGCTTGTTCCCAGGTGATCTGGGCGAATTGTCGCGCTTGTGGTTCAAAAGTGGCGACAGCCGAAGTGGCAGCAGTCTGGCCAAAACCCGGCACCAGTTCGTCATGCCGATAGGTAAGCGGCTGATAGGTGTCCTGCAGATTCAGGCTGAAGCGGCCCATGGCTTCATGCTCATAGGCGAGCTTGGCGTTGACGGAGTTCGACTCGAATGACGAGAACGGGCGCTCGTCGCCTCCACCGATCTTGCGATCCCCCACATCGGTACGAGTCGCGCTGACCTGGGCGGCAAACCCTTCGGCACGCGCAGCGCCGCTGTAGTGGGTCAACAGCAGGGACTGAGCGCTGTCAGCGCGCGCGCGCAACACGTGTTGTGTGCTGTTCGGTTCCAGATCGAGCGGATTGGGGGTCAGCAAATTGACCACACCACCCATGGCGTCGCTGCCATAGAGTCCGGCGGAGGGCCCGCGGAGCAATTCCAGACGTTCGAGTGATTGCCCGTCGACGAGCGAAAAATACTGGTTCGGCGCGTTGCGGAAAATGCCGCTATTGAGTCGGAAGCCATCCACCATATGCAGGATTTCCGAGCCTTTGCTGCCACGAATGAATACGGCGCTCTGCCCCGGCGTGGTTTGTTGCACGAACGCACCGGGCACACCGCGCAGTGATTCAATGACCGTGGCATCAGCTTGATGCAGACGCCGCTCGTCGATGACCACGACCGGCGCAGCGATCTTGCGACTGTCTTCGGCAACGAGCGTCGCGGTCACTTGAACGGCATCCAGCTGACGGTCCTTCTTTGCCCCTTTTCGAGTCGGCTCCTCGGCAGCCAGAACGGGAACGGACAAACTCAGGGCAATGGCGAGCGACAGCAGTTTGACGGTGCAACGACGAGGCTGATTCATGGTTGGCGAACTGGCACGGAAAGGAAGACCGGGGAAACTAACACATGGATTTGTTCAGCAGTTCAGCCTCCAGACGGACCCTGCACATCGTCACGGAGCATGCGCCCGGGCTGCCGTGCTGCGACAATGGCGGGATGCGACCATCAATCGGACTGTTGCCCAAACTCGCGCTGTTTTTCCTCGCGCTCGCGCTTCCGGCCCTGTTGGCCATGGACTTCGTGCGCGCCTCTCTTGAATTTCGATCGCTGACGGCCACGCTGGAGTCGGACGCCATGCGCAGCGAAGTGCAGCGCGAGCAAGCGGCGCTGGCCAGACACTTGGTCGAACGCGAACTCAGTGGTCTCGGGACCGCGCGCGATCTTGAACGCTGGGTCCTGCAATTGGCGCGTCGGACTCATGCCGTACTCGGCGAACACGCGCTGACACTCGCCGAACAGCGCAACGAGCCGATCCGGGCTTTTCTCGTGGATAGCCGGGGCACGCTGGTCGCCGAGAGCAATACGGGCAGGTTTGAACCTGAGTTCAAGGATTGGCTGATCAAACAAATGGATGATCCCGGCGCCAATCTCCGTGCCCATCGAATCGACGAACGGTTCATCTGGCTGGTTCCGCTGCAGGGCATCAGCGACCGACATCTGGTGTTGCAAGTCGTGCTGGACACTCCTGCCCACAACTTCCTCGGCCGGGCCAGGATTGAATGGCCGATCATGTTGCTGGATGGTTTGCTGTTCGCCCTCGCGTCCGCGTTTTTTCTTCGGGCATGGGTCACGGCCCGACTGGCACGCATGCGGTCTGCGGCAGCAGGATGGCGAGCGGGTGACCTGAAGACCCGGATTGCCGACACCAGTGGTGATGAGATCGGCGCGATCTCGGCCGAGCTCGACCGGGTGCCGGACGCTTTGGAGGCACTGATGAAGGCTCAAGGCGCCCTGGCCGGTGCGGACGAACGTGCAAGACTGGCCCGAGACCTTCACGACACCGTGAAACAGAAAACGTTCGGCCTGTCGATGCAACTCGCGGCACTCGAAGCCAGTATGCCCCGCGACCACCGCGCCGATGCGCTTGCCGACTGTCGAACCTTGGTGGCCGACATCCAACGCTCTCTCGTCGAGATCATCGACGACCTCAAGCCACTACCCGCGCATCCGCTCAGTGTGCGCCTTCAGAACGACATAGAAGACTGGTCCAGACGCTCGGGAATCGCAGTGTCGCTTGATCTCGCCGCTGCCGATCTGGTCACCACAGAGCCGGCCATGCACATTGAGGCCATCGTCAGCGAGGCGCTGGCGAATGTCCAACGCCACAGCGGTGCGCGTCGGGTCAACATTCAGTTGACGCATGATCAGTCCCGGTTCACTCTGCGGATCGAGGACAATGGTTCGGGTGGTGCCAAACCTGGCAGCACCGGATCGGGTCGCGGACTCGATCACCTTGCATCCCGAGCTCAGGACATGCCCAGTGGCAGTTGCCATATCGACAGCGACGAGCGCGGCACGCGCATTGTCATTCGCTGGTTCACAAGCCAATCACCAACATCGACGTCATGACCATCAAGATTCTGATTGCCGACGACCATCCCATAGTGCGCCGTGGCCTGGCGATGTATTTGGCCCAACAAAGCGGCATCAAGCTGCTGGCTGAAGCCGAGAATGCCGAGACAGCCGTGTCGCTGACTGAACAGCACCAGCCCGATGTGTTGTTGCTCGACCTGCTGATGCCGGGCCACGGACTCGAGGCGCTCCGCCAGATTCGCGCGCGCAAGTTGCCTGTGCGGGTTCTCGTGCTCACATCCGCCGAAGAGCGCGCGCCGGTTTCGGCCGCATTGCGCGCCGGCGCCGATTCGTATCTGCTCAAGGACAGCGCGCCGGAGTTCGTACTCGACGCCATTCGTCGCACGGCAGCCGGTGAATCGGTGTTCCACCCCCGGGTCATGCCGCTGGTGGCATCCGGGCTCACCGATACGGTGGGCGCTGAACACCTCAGTCAGCGTGAACATGAAGTGCTGATGATGATCGCCGAAGGGACGAGCAACCAACTGATCGCGGACCGACTCGGTATCGGTATCAAGACCGTGAAGACCCATGTCAGCAATGTGCTTGCCAAACTCGGCGTGGAAGATCGAACCCAGGCGGCCGTGTTCGCATGGCGCGAAGGTTTGCAGAAAACCTGATGTGCCTGATCGCCGTTGCCCACCGCGCCCACCCGCGATTTGAACTGGTACTGATCGGCAACCGGGACGAGTTTTTTGCGCGTCCGGCGAAACCGGCCGCCTACATCGACGACACCCAGTTGCTTTACGGTGGTCTCGATGAACAGGCCGGAGGCGCATGGTTGCTCGCGCACCGCGAGGGCCGTCTGGTCACGGTCACGAATGTCCGGCACGGCAGCCCTGAATCAGCGCGTCGCTCCCGCGGGCATCTGGTTCGAAGTCTTGCCGAACACGCCACACCCTCTCAAGCCGTGCTCGACCTGTCCGAAGATGAGGCTCGGGAATACGGTCGCTTCAACCTGCTCGGTTTCGACGAACAGGGCCTGAGTTACGCGAGCAATTTTCCGGAATGTCGCTGGCAGTCGCTGGAAGCTGGTGTCTACGGGCTCTCCAACGCCG
>JBEIPT010000085.1:0-11303 GCA_040376895.1 Lysobacteraceae bacterium
GTCATTCCCGCGAAAGCGGGAATCCAGTCGCCGCCGCACTCTGGTGGATTCCCGCTTTCGCGGGAATGACGGGAGAACTACAGGAAGGCCTCTCCATGACGACATCAAGAAGGTGCTTCCGGTTCCATTGATGCAACGCGGCTGAAGCCGCGATGAGTCGTCGTCACGGCCCGAACGAAGCATGCCGTTTTCCGGGCATACAAAATGCTCGTAATGACAGGATGATTGATGCTTGTCGCGACACCGACATTGTCTTCTGCCGTGTGACATGCCCATCGCTGTCATTGCGAGCTAAGCGACGCGGCAATCCCGTCCTTGCCTGAGGCCAGTCCGGCCATGTGAATCGGCAGCGACCGCACATCCTTGATCTCGAAAACCTGCCACGGTTCGTTGACCTGATCGAGCTTCTGCCATTCGATTCGATAGTCACCCAGCGCACTGTCTGGGTCCGGCACGTCAACTTGCCAGATCGTCGTCATTAATGGTGACATCTCGCCTGAGTCCGCCGGGCAGGAGACATCCGGCTTCGGATCGTCGCGGCCTCTCCTGATTTCATCCGCGCGCGTGACGATCGGCTTCTGTCCATCGATCCGCCATGTTCGCACCAACCTTGCGCAGATCGGACTGAGGAAAAAATTGCTGAAGTAGGTCGGCACACTGCGGCCATGATTGATCCAGCCTGCACGCTGCACCTTGATGCCTTCGAGCTTGCGGACTTCTGCTTCGTCGTTCGGGTCACGCGGTGGCCAACGATGCCATTGAACTCGAGTGCCACGTCCCAACGACACACGAGGACTGTCGGCCCATCCAATACTCTGCTCGCTGCTGGTCGTCTCGGAGGCAATGAGGCCGCTTTCCCGATCCTTCGCGAACCGAAGCTCCTCGTAACGAATGCTGTCGCCTTCAATCCCGTCACGCGCCAAGGAATACAACCAGCCGCCGCTGCATCGATAGTGATCCGACTCGCGGAGTTCCATCATGCGACCAACGCCCTGGAAGGTCCGATCGTCGGGCCCTTGTTCACCCCTCGCCGCCCGCAAACCCTCTGCCGTCAATCCAAACTCGACCCGCATCCACGAACCATCATCGGCCTGGGTGATGCGCGCGTGGTTCCCGTTCCATCGGTCCATCGCCGATCCCATGCCGAACTGCGCCGGGAACCGGAACGTCATGTCGGCATAGTCACCGCGCAGGTCGGGACACGAGCCCAGCCTGGAGAACCAATTGCCTGCTGGACTCGGCCAATCCTTCGGGTACTGGTCGCCGCAACCGGCAAGCAGGAGCCCGATCAAACACGCCAGCACGAGACTTCCTGAGCGGTTCAAGTTCATGGGTATCCTTGCGCAAGGCAGTTGGCGAGACCGTATCGAAACGGCTCGACACCGACCATCAAGTTACCGAAAGGTCGCGAATTCCGGCACTTCCAGTCGACGAATATCGGGCACAGTGCAACCAGGCGCCGGATAACCGACAACCAGCAACAGAAACGGCATTTCGTTCTTGCCCCGATCCAACAATTCATTCAGGAATCCCATCGGGCTTGGCGTATGCGTCAGGGTTGCCAGGCCGGCGTGATGCAAAGCCGCAATCAAAAGGCCACTGGCGATCCCGACCGACTCATGCGGGTAGTACCGTTTGACTTTGTTGCCGTCTGCATCAAATCCGAATCGCTCATAGAAAACGGCGATCAACCAGGGCGCATGGTCCAGAAACGGTTTGTCGGCATCCGTGCCCAGAGGCGCAAGCGCCGCAAGCCACTCGTCCGGCGCACGGTGCGCGTAGAATTCTCGCTCTTCGGCTTCGGCGGCCTCGCGAATCTGACGCTTGGTGGCCGGGTCGCTGATCGCGACAAACCGCCATGGCTGCTGGTTGGCACCACTGGGCGCAGTGCCCGCGGCACGAAGCGCCTGCTCGATCACCAACCGCGACACCGGCTGGTCCGAAAAGTCTCGAACGGTCCTGCGCCGCGACATCAGGTCGGCAAAGCTTCGGGCGCGATCGAGCATCTCCGGCTCCGGATAGGAAACGTATCCGCTCAGTGGAATGGACGAGGCTTCGGACTTCGAGGCTTCGGACTTCGAGGCTTCGGACTTCGAGGTTCCGGACATCTGGGGCTCCCGACTCATGCAGACGGAACTGGCGAACGCTCAGCCAGTGCAAAATCCAGCGCCGCACAGACCGCAGCTGCCTGCGCAGCATTACATTGTTCAGGCGTCGCACGCGGACTGTCCGGATACACCTCGGTGGTGGTCGTGAACCGCGCATTCGTCACGCCCGCACACAGACCAAGGGCCCGGAACGGATAGTTGATGACACCTGGCTGGACTACGGGCGCGCCGATGATCTCGCCACGTTCGTCCGCAGGCGCGATGTGAGTCACCAGAGCTACCGCCGCAATGATCGTTTGCTGGAATTCGGGCTGCGGGTTTTCCGTATCACCCACCAGATAGAAACCGTCTGGAATGGTATCGGGCTCGAACTCCTTTCCGTCACGCGCCGCCAACGCCGGGCGGAATTCGGTCTCGTCGGTGTCGGTGGTTTCGTGCAGATCGATGTGAACCACAAATTGATCCTGCCAAGGTGCAATGAGCCGCATCAACGCTGCTGATTCTTCGGCCGGACTCGGCGATCTGAACGATCGGTTGGGATCAACCGCATGGGCATTCCATCGATGGATCCGTTCGTACGCCCACGGGCTGATGCACGGAGCGACCAGCACGTTGATCCGACCGGCATATCCCGCAAGATGTCGCTCGATGAACAACATGGCTCCGTGGACACCACTGGTCTCATAACCGTGTACGCCACCGGTCACCAGCGCACACGGCAAGTTGTCGTCCCAGCTCAGACTGCGCACGGCCCTTAGCGGATAGGTGTCCGGCGCGGCTTCGATACGTCCGTATTCGATCACATCGAACCGTGCGCGCAGGCCGTCGATCGATTTCAACACGTCGGCCTCGTAGCTTCGTTGACGCTTCTGCCGGGAAAACCACAGCGTACGTTCGACGTCACCCCAAGGTTGACCGGGAATTCCGATCGGATAGCTGGAAGCATTGTTCATGGTTTCACTCGTCATGACAGGACCGGAAGAATATCCCTTTCGAACGGGGGCTTCGCAAGGGCCAACGGACTCCGGGAGTCATCCGCCACCGTTTCGACCCGCACTGCCATGAGTACGTTGGCGCACAGACCGGGATCGGCAATCGGATCAGAGTACACCTCGTTGAGACCAGAACCCGGTGTCGCATGAATCACCTTGAAACGAGTCTGTGGTTGAGTGGATTGTTGCTGATCACGATTTTTGTCATCGGTGCTTATCGTCGGGATCTGATCCGCCAGGAATCCCTTCAGGAATTCGAGAGAACGAAACAGGCACTGTCGCTGACGCCACTGCCACAGACCACCAAAAGCCCGACTCTGCCGTTGGCAAAGCCAAGCCTAAGTCCCGATCCGGTCCAATCGGAAGTTCAATGGCAATCGGAACGCACATCCGGCGCCGTGGCAGTACTCCGGATCGCACGTCTCGATATGGAGATTCCAGTCCACGACGGTACCGACGAGTCGGTGCTTTCAAAAGGCGCAGGTCTGATTGAAGGCACTGCCAGACCGGGAGGTCGGGGCAATATCGCGATCGCCGCACATCGCGACAGCTTCTTCCGCGGCCTGCGCGATGTGGCCTACGGCGACTTGATCGAATTGGAATCGTTCCAGCGCAAAGCGACCTACCGGGTATCCGCGCTGGCAGTTGTAGAACCAGATGATGTCCAGGTACTCGCCGAGACCGGTGAAGCGGCGTTGACCCTGGTCACCTGTTACCCGTTCCACTTTGTCGGACATGCGCCGCAGCGCTTCATCGTGCGAGCGGTCGCCACCGATTTGTCCCCACCCGTTTCCAGGAGATGACCATGAACAACCAAAAAATGTTCGCTTTTTCAACATGTTTGCTCGCATTGGCGATTGCCGGCGCGACCCAAGCCCAACAGCCCGATTTCCCGAACGAACGCACCAAACCCGCAAGTTGTGAGGATTTCCGCTGGAACAGCGACATGACCAACGATCATCCGCGTGTGGTCGACGCCTGTCAGGAGACCGTTCTGGCAGACGGCGTAACCTGGGCACGTCTGGAAGCCCGGTTCGTTCGCGTCCGAAACGACGGCATGGTGGTGTTCAGCATCCGAGGCAAGGGTGACCGCATCATCGAACAGATGATGATGGAGCCGGCTGACGGCCAGGTCGCATACATCAATGATCGCGCAACCGAATTCCGCAACCTGCGCGCCTCGGATTCGCTGGATCTCTACGTTGCCGAAGGTGAGTATGGTTGGGTCACCCAGCCGGTCGCTTCGACGGCGCGTTTTACCCGCGTCGTGGCCGTAGCACCGGACGAGATCGAAGAGCCGGCCGCCGAAGTGGCGGTTCAAGGCCGGCAGGAAGAGGCGCCACGTCAGGACATGGTCATGGCGGACAACCGTCCATTGCCCAGTCGCCTGCCGGTTACGGCCGGAAACTCATACTGGCTGGCATTGATCGGCGGATTCCTGCTGCTGTGTGGCATGGGCGTCAGCGCGCGTCGATTCTTCTGAGTCTGTAACCGGACTCCAGTTGTTTCGACAGACTCGTCAGGGCGGCACTCCGGAAGCGGATGTGGCCCTGACATTTTTTTTGTTCAGATCACCCTTCACGGACAAACGAGTATTCCGCTGTCAGTCTTTCACGGTCCGAATCTTCCGCCGGAGCGACCATGAATCCCACACCCCGACTTACGACCGCCGACTTTGATCCGAAAGTCCTGATCCTGTTCGATGCCTATGTACACGGTGATCTGGATCGTCGCGGCTTTCTGCAGAAGGTCGGCGCGATTGTCGGTGCCAGCGCTGCATTGGGTGTATTGGCAGCACTCACGCCCAAGTTCGCGATGGCACAACAAGTGCCCAGTGCAGATCCACGCGTCAATGCGGAATTTGTCGAGTTCGACTCACCCGATGGCCATGGCCACGGGCGCGGATACCTGGTGCGACCAGCCAAATCGGAAGGCCCTTTGCCGAAGGTCCTGGTGATTCATGAAAACCGTGGCCTGAATCCGCACATCGAGGACGTGGCCAGACGATTCGCGCTCGAGGGCTACATTGCCTTCGCACCGGATGCGCTGTTTTCGATCGGCGGATATCCGGGTGACGAAGATCGTGCCCGGGCAGCGTTTGCCACGCTCGACCAAACCAAGTGCAAAGCCGACTTCCTTGCCGCATCCCGCTTCCTGCAAGCTTTGCCTGGCGGCAACGGCAAGCTGGGCGCAATCGGATTCTGTTACGGCGGCGGCATGGTGGGATTCCTCGCCACACAGTTGCCAAATCTCGACGCTGCGGCGCCCTATTACGGCGGCCCTGCGCCGCTTGATGCCGTCGCGTCGATCAAGGCCGAAATGCTGATTGTTCTGGCCGAGCAGGACGAGCGCATCAATGCCAGCTGGCCGGCGTATGAAGCCGCGCTGAAAGAGGCCGGTGTCGCCTATGCCTTGTTCCAACCTGCCGGCACACAACACGGGTTCCACAACGACACCACGCCGCGCTATGCAGAAGCGGCAGCGCGCGAAGCATGGACAAGGACCTTGGCGCTGTTCGACCGTCGATTGCGACACGGGACGTAACCTGTATTGCCGGCAACCGGCCTCAGGTAGACGATAGACTTGGTGACGCCATCCCCAAAGTCCACGTCACATGCTGAATCGCCACCCAATGTCCAAGTACCTCGCTAACGTCGCGCTGATGTGTGCGGCGCCTTTCTGCCTTGCCGAAATCCCTCGTTCCGGAAACGGGTTCGCAGGTGACCAGGCCATCCGGAATTACGATTTCCTCAATGCCACGTACGCAAGCCCCATTGCCGACCATGGAGTGCAGGTAAAGGATGGCGAGGGATCTACCGGCGTTTCGGCTTACTCGGTACGTGTCAGCTTCGGCGACCTGGATGGTGATGCCCGGGAAGAAGCGGTTGTGCTTTGGCAGGATGAAGGCGCGGTTGGCGCCAGTTCCGGCGCGCAACTCTACCGGGTCTCGGATGGAAAACTGACTGAGTGGATACCGATCGAAGGCGGAGCCCGCAACGATGGTTTTCTGACTCTGGCGAAAATCGAGCAAGGCGAACTGATCCTGGCGCGCGGACCGATGCGCACGTTTGAATCGGAACCTTGCGACGGCTTTACCGTCAGTGTCCAAGCATTGGAAGACAACGCCCTTGTCGAGCGGCAGACGTACTGTGATGACCTGAGTGACCCCCTGTCACACGTCGCAAGGGCCAACTGGCCCGAGGACTTGAGCCGCTTTGTGCAGAGCCGACAGATGTGTGATCACTTCCGCGGTGAGCCTATTGAAGGCGACAGCGCAGAAATGAAGGAGCGTCAAGAGTTCGTTCTGCAGAAGATCGAAGAAACCTGCACTGGCACGGATGCCGAACTAAAGCGTCTGCGCGAGGCCCACGCCGGCAATCCCGACATCACGCGTGCACTCGAGATTTTTGAAGACACCATCGAATCGCCTGGCGACGAGGCACCGGCGGGGCCTTCCCTCGAAACCGGTGTGTATGGCTCGATCACGATCGGCACCGACTACGACCAAGGACAATTCAGCGGCGTGCTGCAACTCGACGATCAACCGGAATGCGGCCTTCGCTTTCGCGGTCTGCTGCAGTTCGGACAGGAGCCCATGCAAGCCACTGCACAGTTGCGTTCGCACGCACTGGTATCACCCGACGCAACCGATACCAACTTTCCCATGACGATCCGCGCCGGCGCAGATGCCTTCGGCACACCCACGATCGAGGTGGCCATCGAAACGGTCCCCAACCGCTGCACGGCGCTGGCAACCTGGTTGAAGGCCCGGGCGACTCCGCTGGTGCGTACGCAGGCCGGCGAATGGAAGACTGTGCATTGGATCCAGTCGGATCGTGCGTACTTCCATTCCGAAGCCCATGACAGCACACGCGGAAAAGCCTATGTGGTGCTGGGTGATACGGTACGTGGGTACGGTGTGACCGCGGCTTTCCTCGAAGCCGAATATGTCGGCAAGACGGGGCGCACGACCCGCGGCTGGATCAACTGGATGGACGTCTTGCCGGAGTTGTGGCTTGGTGATGGGGCTGAGATGTAGGCTGAGTGCTTCCAGCTCTGCCTCAGGTGTTCCAGCCATGACCGAATCCGTCCGACTGTCGAAGCGCCTGTCCGAAGTGGTCGGGTGCTCGCGCGCCGACGCCGAACGTTACATCGAAGACGGCTGGGTCCGCGTTGACGGCGAAGTCGTCGACATGCCGCAGTTCCTCGTGACCACCGAGAATGTCGAACTGGACGCGGACGCGGTCCTCGAAGCGCCGCAACCGGCAACGATCCTGCTTCACAAGCCAGTGGGCTTTGATGCAATCGAGGGCGAAAAGCCTGCTTCGTCACTGGTCACGGCGGCGTATCGCTGGGCCGAGGACCCGAGTGGCGTCCGGATGTTGCGTCGGCATTTCACACGACTGACGCCGGTGGTGCCACTCGACAACAGCGCTAGTGGCCTTCTTGTTCTGACGCAGGATGGCCGCGTATGGCGGCGCTTGACCGAAGACGCCGACATGATCGAACACGAGTATGTGGTTGAGGTAGATGGCGAGCTCGCACCCTATGGCCTGGCGCGGCTGAATCATGGACTGACATTTCGGGGCCGTCCTGTGCCGCCGTGCAAGGTCAGTTGGCAGAACGAGTTTCGGTTGCGATTCGCGATCAAGGCGGTACAACCCGGTCAGATCCGCGACATGTGTGCGCAGGTCGGCTTGCAGGTCACGGCTCTGCGTCGCCTGCGGATCGGCAAGGTGTCGTTGGGCAAGATGCCTGTCGGTTCCTGGCGATATCTGCCGGCGGGCGAACGGTTCTAGCGGGCTGCCGACAGACAAGCAGAACTTCGCGCCCATCTGCCCCGCATCCGGTCCTGCGGACCGCCTTCTACGGTGAAAAGGGAGACGGCACAACATCCGAATCCGGCGCGAAAGCGCGTGTGGACTTCGAATGTCTGAAGCCTAGTCGTCCTGCTCCGCAGCCTCGCGACCTTGCTGACGGATCAGCGCTTCTTCGCGGGCTTCGTTGATCGCCTGGCGCACTCCGTCCACATCGGTCGCGCTTTCATCATGTTCGAACTCGCCGGTCAGTTCGGTATCGGGCAGCAACGCACCAGCCTCGAACAAGGCCCACATTTCTTCGCCGTACCAGGTATCCAACAGTTCGGGGGCCCAGCGACCCAGGCTTGCGGTGAGGTTGTTGACGTCGCGCAGCAACATTTGGCGCGCAGCGTTGTTGCCGGCAGCGTTCACTACCTGCGGAAAATCGATGACCACCGGACCATCCGGGCCGACCAGAACGTTGTATTGCGACAGATCCCCGTGGATCAGGCCACAGCACAGCATACGAACGACCTGGCGCATCAGGATGGCGTGATAGGCCAGCGCCTGAGTTCTATCCAGTTCGACCTCGCCCAGTCTCGGAGCAGAGAATCCGTCGGCATCCGTCACCAGAGCCATCACCAGCACACCATGGAAGTAACCGTGCGGCTCCGGCACGAGGACACCGGCATCACGCAGCAGGTACAGGGCATCTACCTCGGCGTTCTTCCAAGCCACTTCCTGCTGCTTGCGCCCGTAGTTGGTCGCCTTGCCAATGGCACGCGCCTCACGGCTGCCGCGCACTTTCCGACCTTCCTGATACTGCACGCGCTGCTGGAAGCTGCGCTGCGCCATGTCCTTGTAGACCTTCGCGCAGCGAATGTCGTCGCCACTGCGCACTACGTAAACCGATGCTTCCTTGCCGCTCTTGAGCGGCCGCAGCACTTCGTCGATCACGCCATCATCGATCAGCGGCTGCAGCGCGGGAGGTGTCTTCATGGAGCCCTGTAAAGATCGCCGCGACAAAATTCGCGAGCTGGGTTGCCATTCTGGCAGAAACCGGCGCTCAAGCCGTCGCGCAGCCCAGTGCAAGACCCTGTCGATTCATCTGCTGCTTCGTCAACCGGCCTGCTTCGCTTTCCAGGCTTTGAGCACTTCGACTTCCTTTTCTCGCGTCATGCCTGCGCGCACTTCGGCTTGCCGTTCAGCCGGCAACGCGCGGTACCACGTCAACAGATCGGATACCGTCGTCGCCAGCGGCCGGAACGTCAGCCCTGCCGCGATCGCGCGTTGATTGCTCACCGAACCGTAACCCGAATATGGCGTCCCCTCGCGTGGCACCCAGATCGGCAAATCAGCCTCCTTTTCGGCGACAAATTCGGCTGGAACGTGCGTGAATTGGATCGGCCCGCCGGTGACCGCATGGCAACCATGCACCATGGCGTCGGTGGACAACGCGTAGTCCGGACCACAGGCGTTGAAGGTTCCCAGAGTGCCCGCCTCGGCGAGTCGAATCATCCATTCGCCCAGATCACGGCCATCGATGATCTGCAAGGGATCGAGACCATCCCCCGGCACCAGGACCTCGCCGCCTTCCGCGATGCGCTTTGGCCAATAAGTGAATCGATCCGTTTCATCGCGCGGGCCAACAATGAAGCCGGGCCGGACAATCGTCACGCGTTCACCGAACTGCTTGTGCGCTTCGGCTTCGCTGAGCGCCTTCAGCGGACCGTACAGATTTTCGATATCGGCTCGCAGCGATTCCTGCGTTTCGGCCATTGCGTCCTTGCCCTTGTAGGCGGCGACCGCGGCAGCTTCGTTCATGTCGGCTTTTGCGCCGTCGGCGTACACCGAGATCGTTGAAATGAACAGGTAGTGCCCGACCTTGCCAGCGAGCACCTTGCCGGCATCCCGCACCCAGAACGGCAGGCTGGTCGGGTTGTCGATACAGACATCCCACTCGCGACCTTCCAGTGATTTCAAGTCGCCGGTATTGCGGTCACCAAGCAACTGCTCGACATCACCCGCCCACTCCGGCGAAGGTCGTTTGCCGCGATTGAACAGCGTGACCTTGTGCCCACGCGCCAATGCGTAATTGACCTGGAATGGCCCGGTGAAACCGGTGCCGCCGAGTATCAGGATCCGCAGGGGCCTGGTCGCTTTCGGAACACTTGCCATCAGGTTCGAGGCAAAGGTCTGCGACGGCAACATCGTGCTGGCGGCCGCCAGCGAACCCAGCTTGAGCAAATCACGACGGGACGTGTTCATGGAAACCCCTGTATCGATTGGAGGGAATACATTGCCAGCCTTGCAGGCCACTCTGCACATGGCAGAAGTTGGGGTGCCGTCCGGTCATCCCCGCCAGTTTGCATGCGTGCGCCAGAAGGTGACGCTGCGCCGATAGGCCGCCGCATCCAGCGGCACACCCGAACCACCTTCTTCGACACCGAGCGCATTGCGCATCATCGTGATCGGGGCCATCGGCGTCTCTTCGGGCTCTTCGGTGTACATGCACCCGACGACACCCCAATCGGCATCAGTCACTGTGCCTTCCTTGGCCAATTGTTCACGCGAGTACAGGATCACGATCAGATAGGCCGCGACCGGTGGCTCAAGACCCTCGAACCAACGCACCAGCACCGGTAGTTCTTCCTTTGTCCGTGCTTCGTAATCCGACCGCAGCAAGTGCCGATTCCCGTCGGTGATGGGCGCCGTCAGACACCGTGTCGAGGTCCAGTTCCGGTGCACATGCAACTTGCAGAACGGTGCATATCCTTCCAGCACCTTCATCGGCTCATGATCATTCAAATGGCGCTCGAACGCCTCGGGTGAGCAGTCCTGGATGGTGTTGCGCCGTGGCTCACGGGGAAACAGGCGCTGGCGTGCGAAGTCGGTCAGGATGATGGACATGGCGTTGTTGAAACAGAAACGGACTGGGACGGCGAGTATCGCATCGCCGTCGCGGTTGCCAAGATCACTTCGGACGCGACCCCAACCAGAATCGGGCTAATGAGGCATTTCCAGCCTACCGGACAAACCTCGATCAGCTGGTCGATCGGTCGTGCCGCAACGCCCCTCGAATCGCCGTTTGACGTCGTTCGTCTGCAGCGCTTCGCGCCAATCGACTTTCCCCGATGGTGCCGATTCGAACCCGTTGTCAAACACCCTGGGGTTCGTGCCGACAGCGCCCAACATCATCTGGTGGGCGTTCTGCTGCGAGCGCCCGCATTGGCATTCATTGGCTGGTTGGCACTGCCCAGCCGTGCCCACGTCCGCCAGGACATCGGTGTATCGCTTGAACCCACAATCGGCCTGATAGGTCATGCTGTCCGGACAGTACATCTCGTGTTCCAGACCGAAACTGTGCGCGATCTCATGCGTCGCCGTCCAGCACAATTCCAGAA
>JBEIPT010000443.1:0-3044 GCA_040376895.1 Lysobacteraceae bacterium
CCGGCATGGGTGTGCCGTGGGTCAACGTCGGTGCGGTGCTCAACGTGCAGAGTGACCACCTCGGCATGAAAGGGGTCGACACCCTTGAGCAGTTGGCCGAAATCAAGCGGATTGTCGTCGAGGTCGCGCGGGATTGTGCGGTGCTCAATGCCGATGATCCGAACGTGCTCAGGATGTCGGGTTACACCGACGCCAAAACCATCTGTTACGTCACCACCAATCCAAGCCATGCTCTGGTGCGAGAGCACATCCGTGCCGGTGGTCGTGCGTGTGCACTCGAAGCGGGCGTGAATGGCCAGATGGTCACCCTGTACGACAAAGGCAGCCACATTCCCTTGATGTGGACGCCCTGATCCCGGCCACGCTTGAAGGCCGCGCCATGCACAATGTGCAGAACGCGATGGTCGCTGCAGCGATGGCGTTTGCGATGGGCATCAAACTGGATGCCATCCGCCAAGGCTTGCGCACCTTCGATTCGACGTTCTTCCAGGCCCCCGGCCGAATGAACGTGTTCCATGAGCATCCGTTCAAGGTCATCTTCGACTACGGACACAATGCGCATGCCGTGTCGGTCATGGCCGATCTGGCGCAACGCCTGGAAGTGTCCGGTCGCCGCCTGATCGTGGTCGCCGGGCCGGGTGATCGTCGCAATGAAGATATCGAAGCGATCGCCGACGCGGTCGCCAACCGCTTCGATCACTACATCTGCCGACGCGACGACTCTTTGCGTGGCCGTGCACCCGATGAAGTGCCGAACATGATCGCCGCGCGCCTGAAGGCACAGGGAGTGCCGGCGGATCAGATCACGATCATCCCGGACGAGCATGACGCGATCGATCACGCGTTGCGCATGGGCCGGCAGGGTGATCTGCTGTTGATCTTCGCCGATGCTTTGGTGCGATCGTGGAAGCAGGTCATCTACTTCCGCCCGGAGGGTTCGGTGCCGGCCAAACCGGCTGCCATAGCCGCGAGCCAACCAGTAGACGTGCCCGTCAACGAAGAAACCTTCACGCTGAGCGAGGGCATGATTCGCGACGAACGCGGCATTCGTTTGTCGCGCGATACCGAAGACTGATCGGTGCAGCCTTCGTTCGAGAGTTCACGTCGCCTGACGGGTCCGAACCTGTTCTCGGATCGGCCCGGTGCCGTGCTCGAGGCCATGGGATCAGTGCCATCGGAAACGCTGGCGCAATGGCGTCGACTGGTGCAGCGCGGCCGTTGGCTGCTCGACTGGCCGGCCGGTGATGCCAGCATCATGCGCCCGCACAAATACGGCGTCAGCCTGTTCATCGAGGCACCGATTGATCTGTTGCTGGCCGCGACCGAGCTGAACGAGTGGGCTTGGCAAACAGCGCGTCACGTAGCCGAGACGCACGCGCCCGGTCATCCACTTGCCGACGACGAAACCATGGCCTTCGAGACCATGCGTCGAATGGTGTCGGCCGAACAACATCCCGACTTCCGTGCGTTCCACACCGAAGTGACAGCCGCACATCAGCCGCTGCTGTGGGATGACGAGCGCGTCACGTTGGGGCTCGGGCGCTTTTGTCGGGGCGTCGACTGGCATCGGATAGACGGTCATGTCTTGCCGGCCCGCGTCGATCAGCCCGGTGATTCCGTCCACGTCCCGGTTGCATTGGTCACCGGCTCGAATGGGAAGACCACCAGTGTTCGTGTGTTGTCTGCGATGTTGCGTGCACATGGATTTTCCACGGCACACAATTGCACCGACGGTCTGTATCTCAATGGTGAGCGTCTTGCGCGGGGTGACTATTCCGGCCCTCAGGGTGCGCGCGAGGTTTTGCGGCATCCGTTGACCGAAGCTGCGGTTCTGGAAACAGCGCGGGGTGGCATGTTGCGTCGTGGCCTGGCGTTCACTGCAGTCGATGTCGCGCTGGTCACGAATGTCAGCGACGATCATTTCGGCGAGTACGGTATCGACACACTCGATGAACTGGCCGAAACCAAGCTCATGGTCGCGAAGTCGCTGAAGCCGGAGGGTCGTTTGGTGCTGAATGCCGATGACGCGATGCTTGCGCGCTACGGCGCGACGCGCTGGCCCCGCATCGACTGGTTCGGATTCGACGGTGACCATCCCTTGCTGCGGCAGGCCGAAGTATCAGTCTGCGTACAGGACGAACAGATTGTCTTGCGCGAAGGAGGGCGGGTCCGGTCGCTCGGGCGCATCGACGACATGCCGCTCGCCGTCAAGGGCCTTGCGCGATACAACATCGCCAACCTGATGGGTGCAGCGTTGGCAGCGTGGCGACTGGGTGTCGGCACCGACGTAATGCGGAGTGTCCTCGAGCGCTTTGGTCGCCAGCATGAAGACAACCCGGGGCGACTGCAGCGTTATCGCATTCGCGGCTTCGACGTGCTCACCGACTATGCACACAACCCGGATGGGCTCGGCAAGTTGCTTGAAGTCGGGCGCGCGCTGAATCCCAGTGGTCGTCTAGCACTGGTGCTGGGCCAAGCCGGCAATCGGGACAACGCCGAGATCCTCTCGCTCGCCGACGTGGCTTTGTCCTGGAAGCCCGATCTCATCGTGCTGAAGGACTTGCAGGGCTACATGCGTGGGCGAGCGTTCGGCGAAATTCCCAACCTCATTCGCGAACATCTGCTCGACTGTGGCTTCGACGAGAAGCGCCTCAAGCAGGAACAGGCAGAGATCGACGCTGTGCGTGCGTGTCTCGACTGGGCCAATCCGGGCGACATTCTTGTGTTGCCAGTGCACGCGGCCACAGCGCAGGAAGCGGTCGCGAAGATGCTGTCGGGGCTTGCAGACGGCTGATCTTCAAGAGTCCGTGTTGCGGCCCCTCAGGCGTCATTGCGAGCTTTTTGTATGCCCAACAAACGGCATGCTTCGCTCGAGCCTTGACGACGACTCATCGCAACTTCAGCCGCGATGCATCAATGGATCGGGAAGCAGTTGCTTGTTGTCGTCATGGAGTGGCCGTCCTGTAGTTCTCCCGTCATTCCCGCGAAAGCGGGAATCCACCAGAGTGCGGCGGCGACTGGTTTCCCGCTTTCGCGGGAATGAC
>JBEIPT010000383.1:0-3844 GCA_040376895.1 Lysobacteraceae bacterium
GGTTGCGGCCCTGCACGCGCAGTCCGTAGTCGCCCGGCTGCAGATTCGCGTAGCCGAGCACCCGGGCGCTGGCGCTGACCTCGGTCCAGTCCTCATCCAGGCCTTCGAGGCGGTAGCGGTAGTGGTTCATGGCGTTGTCGGCGATGGGCGAGACCATGTTGCGGCCAAACTTCGAGTAATTGCGGTAGAGGTCGAGGTCCATCTCCTGCGCCGAATTGAAGCTGAAGCCGTCTTCCTTGACGTTGGCGACATACATGACCGGCTTCAGCGTGAGCAGGAACAGGTCACGGATCAGGGCCTTTTCTTCGGCATCGAGTTTCGCAAAGCGGGCAGGGCGGCCTTCGTTGAGCGTGGCGCGCACTTTGTCCAGAACCGGCTTCTTGGCCAGCGCTTCCTTGTCATTCTGCTTGGCGGCGCGATCGACACGATTCAGCGCCTTTTCTACGGAGTCGAGATCGGCCAGAGCGAGTTCGGTGTCGATGGTTTCGATGTCGTCGATCGGGTCCACTTTGCCCGACACGTGGACGATGTCGCCATGTTCGAAACAGCGCACGACATGGGCGATGGCATCCACTTCGCGGATGTGCGCGAGGAACTGGTTGCCAAGACCTTCACCCTTCGACGCGCCGGCGACGAGGCCTGCGATATCGACGAACTCGATCACGGTCGGGATGATCTTCAGTGGCTTCGCAATGCCTGCAAGTGCCTGCAGACGCAGGTCCGGAACCGGCACCACGCCGACGTTCGGGTCAATCGTGCAGAACGGATAGTTGGCGGCCGGGATGCCCGCTTTCGTCAGCGCGTTGAACAGAGTGGACTTGCCGACGTTCGGAAGTCCAACGATGCCGCATTTGATGCCCATGATGTCTTTAGTCCTGTGGAAAGCTGCTCGGCTTGATTCGCGATCCGGGAGTCAGGTCAATCTGCCTGACCCATCCGGACGGCGAACCAAGCCCAGAAGCTTCATGCCGGTTTCGGTTTGGCGGTATGGAGTGCTTTCATGGCTTTGTCCATATTGCCGGTGGTCCATTCGTCGCGCAGATGGACGGCGCGGTTGATGGCGTCGCGGATGTCTGCGTCGTGTTCCTTGCCTGGCCGACCGAGCACCCAAGGGGTGACCTGATCCTTGTCGCCAGGATGGCCGATGCCGAGCCTGAGTCGATGGAACCGACCGTGGCCAAGCTGAGCCATGATGTCGCGCAGGCCGTTCTGGCCGCCGTGTCCACCATCGAACTTCAGTCGTGCCGCACCTGGGGGGAGATCCAGATCATCGTGCGCCACGAGCGTTTCTTCGGCGTCGATCTTGTAGTAATTCAGTGCCGCAATCAGAGCTTGCCCGCTCTTGTTCATGAACGTGGTCGGCTTCATCAGCCAAACCACTTGCCCGGCAAGGGTGACCTTGCCCACTTCGGCATGCAGTTTGTTGTCACGACCCAGTCGTGCACCACACGCTTCAGCCAAAGCGTCCAAAAACCAGAACCCGGCATTGTGCCGGGTTCGGTCGTATTCGGATCCGGGGTTGCCGAGTCCGACGATCAAGCGCAAGCCTGCCATGTCGAATCAATCCAGTTCGGGCGCGGCTGCCGAGGGCCGCCGCGCCCACAATCCGGATTACTTCTTCTTGGCCGGGGCAGCGCCCTTGGCAGGAGCTGCACCCTTCGCCGGGGCAGCGCCCTTGGCGGCTGCTGCACCCTTGGCAGGGGCTGCACCCTTCGCCGCGGCTGCACCCTTTGCCGGAGCCTTGACGGCCGAGGCCGGCACTGCTGCTGCGTCGGCTGCTGCGACGATTTCTTCCACTGCCTTGATTTCCTTCGCGATCACCACGGCATGGTCATGTTCCTTGCCGAGCTTCAGCGACGGAATGGTCACGCCTTCCGGCAGCTTCAGGTCGGACAAGTGCATGATCTCGTTAAGCTTGAGATCGATCAGGTCGACGTTCAGTGCTTCCGGAATGTCCTTCGGCAGGCAGAAAATTTCGACTTCGTTCACTTCGTGCAGGATCGTGACGCCCGCGAGCTTGCCGGCCGGCGACTTTTCCTGGTTCAGGAAGTGCAGCGGCACCTTCAGGCGCAGCTTCTCGGTTTCGGAGACGCGCTGGAAGTCGAGGTGCATGACGATCGGCTTGAACGGATGACGCTGGATGTCACGCAGCAGCACCTTCTGGGAGGCGCCGTTGATCTGCATGTGCAGGATCGTCGAGTAGAACCACTCGTGAGCCGCGTACAACTGCGTGTTCTTCTGGGTCAGCTGGATCGCCTGAGCGTCCTGCTTGGCGCCGTAAAGCACTGCCGGCACCATGCCTTCGCGACGGAGGCGGCGGCTCGCACCTTTGCCCTCGTTACCGCGAAGTTCGGCTTGAATTTCGTGAGTCGTTGCCATGTTCTTTCCAATTTGAAAATTGATCTTTCGATCGTGGGTTTGCCCGGCCTCGCGACCAAGTCCGGGGCTATGAACTTCGAGCGGCCGAATTCATTCAGCCGTTCTGGTCAATCCACGTAAAGTGAACTGACCGATTCGCCGAAGGCGATGCGACGCATCGTCTCGGCCAACAACTCGGAAACCGACAACTGCCTGATCTTCGGGCAGCCCTTCGCCGCTTCGGAAAGCGGGATGGTGTCGGTCACCACCAATTCATCCAGTGCCGCGTTGGTGACGTTCTGCACGGCGGGGCCAGACAGCACCGCATGCGTACAGTAGGCCACGACCCGCTTGGCACCACGTTGTTTCAGCGCTGCCGCCGCGGCACACAAGGTGCCGGCGGTGTCGACGATGTCGTCGACGAGCACGCAGATCTTGCCGTCGACATCGCCGATGATGTTCATCACCGTCGCTTCGTTGGCGCGTGGCCGACGTTTGTCGATGATCGCCAGTTCGGCGTCGTCGAGTCGCTTTGCGACTGCACGGGCGCGAACCACACCACCCACGTCCGGCGAGACGACGATCAGGTTATCCGTGCCGTGATGACGCCAGACATCGGCGAGCAACACGGGCGAGGCATAGACGTTATCCATCGGGATATCGAAGAAGCCCTGGATCTGATCGGCATGTACGTCGACGGTGAGCACACGATCGGTGCCGACCGCCTGCAACATCTTCGCCGCCACTTTCGCCGTGATCGGCACACGTGCAGAACGCGGGCGACGATCCTGGCGTGCATAACCGAAGTACGGCATGACCGCAGTCACCGAGGCGGCCGAGGCGCGCTTCAGTGCATCGATCAGCACACACAACTCCATGAAGTTCTCGGCTGTAGGCGCACAAGTGGGCTGCAGCACGAACACTTCCTGGCGGCGCACGTTCTCTTCGATCTCGATCTGGGCTTCGCCATCCGAGAACTTGCCCACCAGTGCCTTGCCCAGCGGCACACCCAATTGTCGGCAAACCGACAGGGCCAGCGCGCGATGGGCGTTGCCGGCAAAAACCAGAATTCCGTCAGCTTTCACGGTTCACCCGAGGTGACAACAAAAAGAGAATATGGCTGGGGCGGAAGGACTCGAACCTTCGAATGCGGGAATCAAAATCCCGTGCCTTACCGACTTGGCGACGCCCCAGCACTGGAAGCTTGGTTTTTTGCCTGTACTTCAATTCGCCGGCAGGTTGCTCAACACATCCAGCAACGGCGAACGATCGATGCCGCGCACACACCATGCGCGCCATCCATCGGGGACTTTGGCCAGTATTTCTTCGCCGACGTTGCGCGAATGGACGCGCACGAACACCGAAGAACCACTGCCGCTCATGCGGGCGTTGCCGAATGGTTTGAGCCAATCGATCGCCGCGCCGACTTCGGGGTATAGGCGCTTGGCCACTCCCTCGAGGTCGTTATGAGTCAAAGCCCCCTCAC
>JBEIPT010000595.1:0-1816 GCA_040376895.1 Lysobacteraceae bacterium
GAAAGATGAAGATGTCTGCCTGCACTGTGGACTGTGTGCGGAGCGATGCCCCACCGGCGCGTGGGACATGCAGAAGTTCCTGCTGGAAACCACCAAGGCCGGGCCTTCGTGCCGTGACCAGCAGGCCGCCGGAGTTGCCGCATGAATGCACAGTTGAAACCCGTACAGATCAGCGCCGTCAACGATTTCGTCGTGAAGTTCGCAAACGTCAACGGTTCCGGATCGGCTTCCGCGAACGAGTTGTTCGCCAAGGCCATCCTGCGCATGGGTGTGCCGGTCAGTCCGCGCAATATCTTTCCGTCCAACATCCAGGGCTTGCCGACCTGGTACGAAATCCGCGTCACGGAGCAAGGCTGGTTGGGGCGTCGTGGTGGTGTCGACCTGATGGTCGCCATGAATCCGCAGACCTGGAACCAGGATGTGAAGGAGATCGAGCCGGGCGGATATCTGTTCTACGACAATTCCAAGGCGATGCCGGCCTCGCGATTCCGAAGCGACATCACCGTGATCGGCATGCCGCTCACGGAGATCTGCAACGCCACGTATACCGATGCCCGCCAGCGTCAACTGTTCAAGAACATCATCTATGTCGGTGCCTTGTCGGTGTTGCTGGATATCGACCCAAAGGTCATCGAGCAATTGTTCACCGAGCAGTACAAGGGCAAGGAAAAGCTGCTCGATTCGAATGTGCAGGCGCTGAACCTGGGGCGCGATTACGCAAGCAAACATCTGGCGCCGATTGGCCTTCGTGTGCAGCGGGCGAACAATGTCGGCGAACAGATCTTCGTCGATGGCAACACGGCTGCAGCCTTGGGTTGTGTGTATGGTGGCGCCACCGTGTGCGCGTGGTATCCGATCACGCCTTCCAGTTCCCTCGCCGAAGCGTTCCAGTCGTATTGCCAGAAACTTCGTGTGGACCCGGAAACCGGCAAGAACAACTACGCGATCGTGCAAGCCGAGGATGAGATCGCCTCGGTCGGCATGGTGGTCGGTGCAGGCTGGAACGGCGCCCGCGCGTTCACGACGACGTCCGGTCCCGGCGTGTCGCTGATGACCGAGTTCCTCGGCCTGGCCTACTTCGCCGAAATTCCGATCACGCTGATCAACGTGCAACGTGGCGGGCCATCAACCGGCATGCCGACGCGTACGCAGCAGGCCGACCTGATTGCCTGCGCCTATGCCTCACATGGCGACACCAAACATATCCTGCTGTTTCCGGAAGATCCGAAGGAATGTTTTGATCATTCCGCCGCCGCACTGGATCTGGCCGATCGTCTGCAGACCCCGGTGTTCGTGATGACCGATCTCGACATCGGCATGAACCAGAGGCTGTGTGCACCGTTTGACTGGGACGACACACGCGAATACGACCGCGGCAAAGTGATGACGGCCGAAGAACTCGATGCCGGCCGTGACTTCGGTCGGTACCTGGACGTGGATGGTGACGGTATTCCGTTCCGAACGTATCCGGGCACCCACCCAACCAAAGGCGGATACTTCACGCGCGGCACGACACGAAATGCCTATGCGCAGTATTCCGAGGCCGGTCCAGACTATCTGTACAACATGACGCGGCTGCTGAAGAAGCTGGAAACCGCAAAGACACTCGTGCCGCAACCGGTCCTGAAACAAGCCGCGCAGGCCACGCGATTCGGCGTGCTCTATTTCGGTTCCACCAGCCCGGCCATGGATGAAGCCTTGCTGGCGCTGAACGACATGGGTTTGCACATCGACGCGATGCGCATTCGCGCTTTTCCGTTCTCGCAGCCGATCGTCGACTTCATCGAGTCACACGAGCAAGTGTTTGTCGTCGAGC
>JBEIPT010000325.1:0-4475 GCA_040376895.1 Lysobacteraceae bacterium
CCGCCGGACTGGTCGCCCGGATCGTTCGTGAAAGGAAGCCCCCATGCTATCAGGGGCGATTTGAGTGGGTAACCCCCGCCGTTTGAGTCCGGCCCTGTGCCAGCGTTTTGGCCGGATCGGCGCATATTTACCGGTGACCTGACAGGTGTCAGCAAACCGGGCTGTCTGGCGTCGTGGTCGACCGGGCAGGGCAGCCACTATGCTGGGTGCCTTCGACGGACAGTGGATTTCGAACGATGTTGCGACAGTGGACCCGATTGGAACGATGGTTGCGCGCCCGCCTGCTGCCGCCGGTGATGGAACCCGGGGCAATGCCCTTGTTTTCGCTGAGTTACCTGTTGATGCTGTTCATGCCGGCGTTTGTCGACGGACCGCGGATGCCGCGAACCGACTGGGTTCTGACGTCGGCCAGCGTCGTGCTGTTCCTGCCCTTGTATTTCCGCTTCTATTGGGAGCGAGGTTGGCGCCGAATCGGCATGATCGTCGCCATCCACCTGTTGGGCTTGGCTCTGCTTCCGGCCAACGTGTTTGCCAGTGTCTACGTCATTTTTACCTGGGTTCTGGCCGCCCATTTGCGGTGGCGACCGATGCTGTTGACGCTGGCCGTCACCATGGCAAGCAGTGTTTTGCCGTATCTGTTCCTCGAGACCCCTTTGCAGGTCTGGTTCTGGGGCACCGTTTTTCCCGGCGTCCTGGCAAGCATGGGCTGCAAGATCTGGTTCAATGCCGCCCGCCGGAACGAAGCGCTGCGCCTGTCTCAAGAGGAACTTGCACACATGGCGCGAGTGGCTGAGCGGGAGCGCATTGGGCGGGATCTCCATGACTTGCTGGGACATACCCTGTCGGTGATTGCGCTGAAATCGGAGTTGGCTGGCAAGCTGATTGGTCGCGACGCAGGTGCTGCGGTCGAAGAGATGCGCGAAGTCGAGCGGATCTCGCGGAAGGCTTTGATGGAGGTGCGCCGGGCTGTCACCGGCATGCGAACGCCCGGCATGCTTGCAGAAATGGCCAACATCAAGGTGGCCATGAACGCAGCGCTCGTCGAGTTCGAATATGACGCAGAGCCGCTGGTGCTCAGTCAGGAAATCGAGGGAGTCCTTGGATTCGTGGTGCGCGAAGGCGCGACAAATGTGATCCGCCATGCCCATGCCAGGCGCTGTCGTTTGCTGATCAAACGCAACGGCGACCGGGTTCGGATGGAAATGGAAGATGACGGTCGCGGTGGTGTGGTCGAGACCGGCAACGGGCTCCGTGGTTTGCGTGAACGCATCGAGACGGTCGGCGGCGACCTGGAGATCGTTTCTCCGCTTGGCGGCGGGACCCGACTCGTGGCGCATCTCCCTGCCAACTATGAGCCCAATGGCGAACCGCAGCCGAGGGTATCGTTGAAACTGGTCTCGTCGAGGTAATCATGCCGATTCAAGTCGTTCTGGCCGAAGATCAAGCCATGGTGCGTGGTGCGCTGGCTGCGCTGCTCAAACTGGAATCCGACATCGATGTGTTGGGTAGCGCCGGAGACGGCGAAGAAGCCTGGCAGATGGTGCGCAAGCTGCGGCCGGATCTGCTGCTCACCGATATTGAAATGCCGAAACTCACCGGGCTTGAACTCGCCGCCAAAGTGCGCGACACCGGGATGCCGACCAAGATTGTCATCCTCACCACGTTCGCGCGACCCGGATATCTGCGGCGCGCGCTCGAGGCTGGCGCCAGTGGTTACCTGTTGAAGGATTCCCCGGCGGAAAAACTAGCCGATGCGATCCGCAAGGTTCATCGCGGTGGCCGTGCGGTAGATCCGGAGTTGGCACTGGACGCCTGGTCGGAAGCCGATCCGCTGAGCGACCGCGAGCGCCGGGTCTTGCGTCTGGCAGGTGAGGGCATGCAGGCAAACGACATCGCGGTGCAACTCAGCCTTTCGCACGGCACCGTTCGCAATTACCTGTCCGAGGCGATCGGCAAACTCGGGGTCGACAACCGGATCGAGGCGTATCGGATCGCGCGCCAGAAAGGTTGGCTGTGAAGTCCGGCCAACCTGGTCGTCAGTTTCTCGCGTCGCTTGACGGGCTGGCCGAGACGATGAAGATCCGGCTGACGTCGATCGCATCGAATGTGTAAGTGCCGTTGCAGAATTCGCATGTGACAATGACCGTTCCAAGTTCGTCGAGCGCCGCCTGAGCTTCGTCTTCGCCGATCGAACGCAGGATGTGCTCGGCGCGGTCGCGTGAGCAGCGGCATTCGAAGTGGACACCCTGAGCTTCGTTGACCCGCACCGTTTCTTCGTGGAAGAGGCGACGCAGCACTTCCTCGGGCGCAAGGTCCAGCAGTTCGCGTTCGGTAACGGTCGCCGCGACGGCACGGGCATACTCATACATGGCGGCGTCTCGCTCGCGTGCGATGCCTCCTTCGCCCGGCACTTCCTGCAACAGCAGCCCGGCGCAGGATTGTCCGTCAAAGGCGAGATGGATCGATGTCGGCAACTGTTCGGAACGGCTGAAGTAGGCCTCAAACGCCTCCGCCAGACTGTTGCCTTCCAGTGGAACCAGTCCTTGCCATTTCGGTTCGCCGGTTTCTCGCATGACGGTGAGCGCAAGGACCCCCGAGGCATCGGTCAGATCGGCTGGAGAGGCCGGAATCGATTCATCTGCCTGCCACCGCGCCACGCCGCGCATCCGGCCCTCACTGGAGCATTCGGCAAAAACCAGTCTCAATGCGGAGCCGGTCTTCAAGTGCACGGACACCGAACCCTCGAACTTGATGTCACCGGCAAACAGCGCCGACGCTGTGGCGACTTGTGCAAGCCAACGCCGGACGTGTTCCGGGTAGTCATCGCGATGCGCGATTTGCTGCCAGGTATGGCGCAATTGCACAATGACGCCCCGGACGTTGGCTTCCTCGAAGTAAAAGCGATGCAAATAATCTTTGGCGTTTTCCATGGTGGCAGTGTACTGGCGGGCACGTTGTCGCGCATGTCCGTGCGAGTAGCCGGACATGGCTGAGCCAGTCGCCAAACGCAAATCGGGGTGGATCCGTCGCCTGTGGCGCCTGGGTTTCCGGATGACGCTGGTATTCATCGTGGCAACGATTGTGCTGGTTTTGCTGTTGCGATTCCTGCCTTTGCCGGTCAGCGCAGTCATGATCGGCGAGCGTCTCGAGACCGGGCGTTGGCCAACGCAGGTTTGGGTTCCGTGGTCTGAAATTTCCGGGAGCATGCCGCTGGCAGCGATTGCCGCCGAGGATCAATTGTTTCCCGAGCATCACGGGTTCGACCTGAAGGCGATCAGCAAGGCGTTTCAATCGAACCAGCGAGGAGGCGGCAACGTCAAGGGCGCCAGCACGATTTCACAGCAAGTGGCCAAGAACGTGTTCTTGTGGAAAGGCCGGAGTTGGCTGCGCAAAGGATTGGAAGCCTGGTTCACGCTATGGATCGAACTCCTCTGGTCCAAAGAGCGCATTCTCGAGGTTTACCTCAATGTGGCCGAGTTCGGACCCGGTGTATACGGCGTGGAAGCAGCGTCGCAGCGATACTTCGATCGCCCGGCTGCGCAGCTTAACCCGAGCCAGTCGGCGCGTCTCGCCGCCGTCCTGCCGAATCCGAAAACGCTGTCGGCCGTCAAACCATCGAACTACGTGCTCAGGCGACAACGGTGGATCGAACGGCAAATGCGTCAATTGGGCGGTACGGCATACCTTGAATCCATGCGGTGATCGAAGGCCCCAGGCGCGCGCCTTGGCAAGACCAGGTTTCAGCGACAGGCAATGGGCGTGGCCACCAGATTGGCCGTGTCCGGAACGATATCGCGCCAGTTCACTTCGGCTCCGGCAACCGTGGCAAATTCCAGCCAATACTCCGGAAGTTCGTCCTGTCTTTCGGAAATGCCGGGCAAGAACCCCAGCGCCTGGACTTCAGCCACGCGCCGCTCGGCGTTTTCCCGATCACGGAACAGGCCCAGGGAAATGGTGTTCTGTTGATCGCCGGCCGTCACCACGTAGTAGTCGCGGATCCCTTGTCCGGAAAGCGTACGCGCAGCCGCCAAGGCCGATGTCCGGTCGCTGAATGCCGGCAGGTAGACCCACCAGCCACGTGATCGTGTAGTACGCGTCTCGCGGAATTGCACCCGATCGACGCGCGGCGTCAAAGACGCCATCGTGCGCCGCAAATCAGCCTGAGTGCCGAACGGGCCGAGTTGGGTACAAGACAATCGCGCCAGGTCGGCGGTACTGCGAGGTGCCTCGGCCAGTTCTGCAGCCGAAGCAGCTGCTCCCATCTGTTCGCTCAGCAACACCAGCTGCGGCACCCCGACATCCGTTACCGGCATCGCGGCCACGCTGGGCTTCGGAGCCAGCCACAACCAAGCGGCGATACCGATATTGCCGGCCAGCAGCAGTACAAACAGGACACGAGCGAACAAGGGAAATTTCCGCTAAGCAGGGCAGGGCCCGAAGTTTAACAGGCGATGTGTCTACCTAAACCCCTCCCA
>JBEIPT010000409.1:0-3461 GCA_040376895.1 Lysobacteraceae bacterium
ACTGCCGTTCATGGCGGGCAGCCCGTATGCGATTGTCGGCACCGGTTGGGCCGCGTTCCGCGAACCGATCGAACTGAGGCTGGGTGCGCCGATGCTCGCCGACGCAACCCGTTACCCGCGAGCGCTCGCGGTACTGCAGCTCGCCTTGCCGCGATACCAGCAGGGGCTTGGTCTGGACCCGGATCAACTGGTGCCGAGTTACCTGCGCGACAAGATCGCGTTGACCGAGGCGGAGCGTATGGCGCAGCGCTGAATTCTGCGCTCAACGAGACGAGGTCAGTCCTCGTCGTCCCAAAGTCCTTTGGTGGGTGACTTCCCGGCTTTGGGTTTCGCGCGTTTCGGCAGCACGGCCGCCAGCACACGCAGTGCATCAACGGTCTCGCGCACATCATGCACCCGCACCAGGATGGCCCCTTGTTGCGCGGCAATCATCGCCGCTGCGACGGAGCCGGAGACGCGACCATCGAGTGCCTGTTCGGTGACTTCACCGATCATGCGCTTGCGCGACAGACCGACGAGCAAGCCGGCACCGATGCCGGTCAGTTGACGCAGGTTCGCGAGCAAGGTGAGGTTGTGCTCGATTGTTTTGCCGAAACCGAAGCCCGGGTCGACGAGCAGTTTCCTGGGATCAAAACCGGCGAACTGGGCGGCCAGTACGCGATCGGCAAGAAAGCTCCTGACTTCGCCGACGACGTCGAGGTAGTGCGGAGCATCCTGCATGGTGTCAGGCTGACCTTGCATGTGCATCAGGCAAACCGGCAGCTTGGTGGCCAGCGCCGCTTCCATGGCGCCGTCCGCGCCGAGGGCGCGTTGATCGTTGATCAGTCCAGCACCTGCGTCTGCTGCACGGCGCATGACGGTTGGATCGGAACTGTCGATTGCGATGGGTAGCGCGAGTCGTTTGGCGAGTGCCTCGATGATCGGCAGCACACGCCTGCATTGCTCGTCGGCGGAAACAGGCTTTGATCCGGGCCGGGTGGATTCGCCGCCGACGTCGATGACGTCGGCGCCGTCTTCCGCCATCCGCTCGGCATGGGCCATTGCAGCGTCGAGCGACGCAAACCGCCCTCCATCGGAAAATGAATCCGGCGTGACATTGAGGATGCCCATCACGCGCGGGCGATCCAGCAGCAGTTCGCGACCGCCGCAATCCAGTCGCGGTGCTACCTTGCCGCCAAACAGGTCATCGAGGTTCATGGTGTGCTCCGCGCCGAGTGTGTCCTCGATTGTCACGGTGGGGCGCGGCAAAAGCGAGCTGGTCCTTATGGTGGGTCTGAACAAGTCCCTCCCTGACTTGTTCAGACACGGCAAGTCCGGCAGAGGTCCGGACTTGCCTCGCCAGGAACCTCTGAATGATTCAGAGGTTCCTTATTCGAATCCGTTGTCGAAGAGTGGGTCGGCCAGCGGCACTGGTTGCGGATTCCCGATCCGGAAAACGAACATCTCGGTGTTGTCGGTGGCCGGAACGCCTGCACGCAAGTCGGCCTTGGTTCCGGCAATGACGATTCGCCCATCGGCCTGCATGGCTGCGGCAGCCGGAGTCTCGTCAAAGGTTCCTGGATAGGTCGGGAACCGGAACAGGTCTCCATAGGCAGCGCCGAAGGGCAATAGTGCGCCGAGTGGATCAAGTTTGATCACGCCGATGTCATTGCGCCCGAACACCGGTTCCCACAGGGGTGGCTGGTTATGGCGGCCGACCACGATGATGGTGTTGTCGGATTGCGGGAGGATGGTGCCGACGTTGGCCACATCACCGGATCCGTTCGTGTAGAAGTCGATTGCCGCACTGCCGCCCAGGCCAAAATTGAGGTCCGGGAAATTCCCGCCCGGCAGCAGGCGCAGGACGTGGCTCGTGCCGTTGGATCGGTTGCAGTCCAGGAGCCGCGCGTTGCCGGCATCAACTGTCACGAACGTCGATGACACGCAGGATGACTGGGTTCGCAGGTCGATCAATTGGCCGGTCAAGCCGTCGGGTGCACTGTCGAACATCACGCCTGCGAAGTCTGAATTGGTCGAACCTTGGCTGGCGACCACCAGGTGTCGCCCTTGTGTATCGACTGCGATCGACTGCGGGGTCATTCGCGATGGGTTGGTCGGTGACAACAGCATGCGGATGCCGTTGTTGGCAAAGGCAGTGTCGAGGCTGCCATCGGGCAGCAGCCGGATGATCATCGCGCACTCGTCGTTCGCCAGGCCAAATCCGCAGCGCAAAGTGGTGGTTTGTGGCGCTGCTGCGCGACCTGCGGCGAGCAGCAGCACACCACCCTGTGCGTCGACGGCCATGTCGATGAATCGGGCGCTGATCTGGTGCGTCGACAATCCGAGATCGTCCCATGTATCCAGGAACCCGTTGCCGAAGAACTGGGTGTCCAGCGTGCCGTCGCTTTGCAATCGCACGACCGTGCCGGTCAGGTTGTTGCCAGACAGGGGCAAAAAACCGGCGACCATTATCTGGCCGTTCGGCAGGGCAGCCACGGTGGTGCAGAACGTTGTGCCGCCCGCAGCCAGGCTGATGGCGCGTTGCCCGTTGCCCGAGAATGCCGTGTCTGGCTGGCCGGTCGGCAAGTAGCGACTGACGCCGCAGACTGTGGAGACAGGATTGGTTTCGAGGTAGAGATCTCCCACCAGAATCGAACGACCCTGCGCGTCAATTGCCAGGTCGGAAGCCAGTGTGGCCCGGCGTGCGCCGGAGACTTCGTTGATGCGCTCCATCCGATATCCCCGTGCGGCGAAGTCCGGGTCGAGGAAGCCGGCGTTCACTTCGGGGTCGGCCATGCCCAGTCTCGCCAAAAGGCCATATTGGGTTGCGGTGACATCACCCTGGTCCGCGTAACTGCCGGTCAAGACCACACGGTCTCGTGCGTCGATGCGGAGTTCGATCAGGTCTTCCGCCTTGAAGTCGGAGTTCTGCCACGGGCTGACCGTGTAGTTCGAATACTGGAATCCACTGGCGCCGAAACCGAAGTCGGTGTCGCCATCCGAGTTCAATCGGGTCACGAGGATGTCTTGCGGATCGGGATCGGTGTTGATCCGAAACAGGGTTGCACCCATGACGATGCTGCCACTGGCACCGACCGCAATTCTTGGCAGGCCCACAGACCCGATCGGCGAGCCAAACGGCAAGAACACCACGTATCCGTCACCCCCACCAAACGTTGGATCGGGTTGTCCGTTTGCGCCGAGGCGCAGCACACCAGGTGGCACAAGCGGCCCGGGGATGGTTCCGGTCGTGTCGGGTTCACACGCCATGGTCATTCGGCCTTGCGCGTCAACCGACAGGTCCCGGGTCCGCGAGCATTGATTGAAGAAACCACGGCCACCCCCACCGGTTCGGGCGACGGCATCCATGCCGGCGCCGAACGTGAGGTCCGCCTGGCCATCGTCCAGCAGGCGGAAGATCACACCGACATCCGGGAAACCGGTGTTGCGGGTAAATCCGGCCACATACACCAGTCCGTCCG
>JBEIPT010000328.1:0-4434 GCA_040376895.1 Lysobacteraceae bacterium
ACATTCGAAATCGAGTCGCTTGCGATCATGATGCAACTGGTTCGGCCCAAACTGCCCTTTGGCGGGGGGCGCTATGACGGCAAACGTGAACTCGAACAACTCCGCAAACGATCGGCGTTGAGCCCCGAACAATTTGCCGCCGCTGAAAGGCTGGCGCATCAGCGCGCTCAGGATTGGTACGGTGATCCGGCACGCGCCAAGGCCCTTGGTGAATTCGCAGCCATGTTGGGAAGCTCGCGCGGCTCGACTCCGGACCCGAATCGCCTGTGCCAGGTGGGCTACTTGCCCCCCATCGAGCCGCGCGAACCGATCACCTGGCAAGAAGCTCCTGATGCGGTTGGTGAGTCACCGTGAGCTACGATTCAGGCGAATGCTGCGACAATGATCGTCATGGCATCGAAGCCATCAACAAACGGAGAAAATCATGAAACGGATGCTGTCGATTTTGCTGCTGGCCAGTCTGAGTGCCTGTACCTGGGTCAAGATGGAAGAAGGTGCGGGGCAAGTCCGTGTTGCCGAAGGTTCGGACCTGTCGGCCTGCGAGAACAAGGGTACCGTCACTGCTTCGGTGCGTTCGAAAGTCGGCTTCTACGAGCGCAAGGACATGAAGGTCGAGGAAGAACTCGAGACCATGGCGCGCAACTCCGCGGTGGAAGCGGGCGCCGACACGATCCAGGCAATGTCTGAAATCGTCGAGGGCGAGCAGAAGTTCGGGATGTACCGTTGCCAGTAAAACTGATGCCCTGAAAGGGCACAAACACTGCCGTCCTCTCCCTCTGGGAGAGGACCACACGTGAGGGCAGAAGTTGCGTAGCGTCCTGCTGTCATGTGCCGGACATCGGGCGAGGGTGCACTGTTTCGGCACCATCGCGCGCCGACCAAAGCCGATCGGGTTCAGCGTGAGTGATGCCGTTGATACCAGAACAAGCCGAGCAGCAGCATGATCGTGCTCATCAGGAACGCGCTCCACGGTGCATCGACCGGAACCGATTGTGCGGTGCCCTGAACCACAAACGTCGTGCTCAGCGCCGGGATCACGATGTTCGCGGAGGGCGGTTCCTGATGCATCACCAGCGTGTACTGGCCCGGGGTGTATTGGCCGATCGGCAGGTTCATGTCCTGCGGCGGTGGCGGCACACCACCAAAACACGGTTCAAGAACCACGGGCTGACGAAAGAGAACATTCTGGCCGTTGCGCGTGATGACCGGCGGATCGAATACGGATCCGTTGTTGCAGGTGAACAGGGCAATCGCCTGAATCTGCGTTCCGGCCTGACCGGGATTCGGTGATACGCGCAGGTTCGAGTAGGGGGCTGCTGCTGGCGCCAGAACCGTTAAGGGGCCGGCAATCAGCGGGATCGGTTTGCCACCGGCCGTGGCTGGTGCTTCCTGCATCACGAACTGATAGTCGCCCGCTGGAAGCGAACCTAGCGGTATTTCGAAGTCCACAGGGGGCAGTCCTGCACTGAAGCATACGACGATGCCGGAATTCGGAATGGTGATCGTCACCGTGTTGCCCGTTCGGGCCAAAGTGAACGTCTGACCATCCCAGGTTGAGTCGTAGCAGACGTATGTCACACGTGCGAAAACAGTCGATCCTCCGTCTTTGTCGGCTGCGAAACGCAAATTGCTGAACGAGATCGAGCCGGCTAGAGCCGATGAGCTCAACGCACAGACCAGGCAGAACAGGACGAACTGAAGCAGCGGGCGCATGGCTTTCCTTTTCGGGATGAACATCGGATCGTGTTGACCATTACGACGAACCTGGAGCCCGCATCCCCCAATCGTGTCGGGTGAGCCGTCTGTGCGACAACTGTCATCCAGCTCCATTGTGTCGGAAAGCCAGCGTCGCCCGATGTGGCATCACATGCATGTGATGTGCCCAGAACCGCTGTGTGAAAGAGTGGGGGCCACTCCCTGATGCGAGAACGCATATGTTCAGTCGATGCCGCTGGCTGGTTTGGTCCGTCGCCATGATCTGGTTTTCCGGGTTGGCTCAGTCGACCAATCCGGTCGCGATCCAGGCGTTGGATCCAGTCCACGTGGGTGCGCCCACACCGATCCGATACTTCGGTCAATCACAGGCGGTTGACGGCGAGCTGTTGGCGGTCGGCGCACCATATTCAACCGGAGGCGGGGCAAACGTGGCCGGCTCGGTCTTCATCTTTCGTCGAAACGGTGCGGTCTGGAGTTACCTGCAGGCACTCCAGGCTCCGGTCCCTGAAATGGGGGATGGCTTCGGATATGGCATCACCCTGGTCGGGAGCAATCTGCTGATCGGCGCACCCTTCGGTAATTTTGGGCGAGGCGCTTTCTACATCTACGAATTCAATCCGACAATCAACTCGTTCGTGTTGGCGCAATCGATTCCCGCGCCGATGGATGTCGCGATTTCAGATTGGTTCGGGCTGCGTGGCGCGGTCCACAACGGTTGGATGGCCATCGGCGCACCGAGCATTTCGGAAGCTGGAGCGGTGTATCTCTATCGATTCGACGCGATCGCCGAAACCTGGGTCTTTCACAGCAAGGTGTCGCCGAACGCCCTGTCACCACGACGCTTCGGTTTCTCCCTGGCCTTGCACAACGATCAGTTGGTCGTTGGTTCGCCCGCCGATGACGAAGGCAATAACGAGCAGGGTAATGTCTATGCCTTCTCACGCACAGGGAACGGCAGTTCAGCGGTCTGGAACCTGAATCAGCGGTTTCGAATGACAACCGATGCGGGAGCCAATGCCGCACAGCTTTTCGGATTCTCGCTGTCGATGGGAAATGCCGGCACTGAATTGGCGGTGGGTATGCCGCTGGCAGGGCAGTTGGGTGGCGGGACGCCAACGGTCGTCGGTGCCGTGTTCATGTTCCAGCGAACGGGCAACACCTGGACGCAGACGGCGCGACTCGATTCACCGCTCAGCGGGCGCAAGAACTTTGGCGTTTCCCTGCATCGATCGGGTGGCGAGCTGCTGGTCGGTGATCCTCAGGATGGCTCGTCCGGTGCGATCCGAGGTGCTGCGACGCTGTTCAGGCTGGCAGACAACGGCAGTTGGGTCCCGACAACATCGTGGAAACGAGTGGGTGGGATCATCGGCGGTGCCTATGGCGTCAGTGTCGCCATTGCGGGTAACCAATTCGTGGTGGGCGACAGCGGCGCCGACGAGCCCGGTGCAACCGACCGTGGCATCGCATTCGTGCATGGCCGCGAGTTGCTCAGTGATGGCTTTGAGTAGGGTCGACTGGGCGAAGCGAAACCCAGCGATTCACCTGATGTTTTCGATAGGCACTTGCTTCAGGGGATTCGGACAACACCCTCCATCAAGACCCGCGCTGACCGACTCATGATGGCCCGGGTTACTGTCCAATGACCGTCCTTCTGAATCGCTTCAGCGCCGACACGCAGAGTCCCGCTGGGATGACCGAATCGCACGGCACTGCGCGCACTGCCGCCAGCGGCACGATTGACCAAAGTCCCCGGGACCGAAGCGGCAGTCGCGATGGCGACCGCGCAGGTGGCCATCATCGCGTGATGCAGTTTGCCCATCGACAGGGCACGGACCAGCACGTCGACGTCGTTCGCCGCAACAAGCTTGCCGCTTGATGAGGTGTATGCGGTCGGCGCTGCGACAAACGCGATCTTCGGCGTGTGCTGGCGGGTCTTGGCTTCGTCGAGGCTTTCGATCAAGCCCATGCGCATGGCTGCATAGGCGCGGATCTGCTCAAGCTTTGCCAACAGTGCGGCATCGTTGTTGATGTCCGGCTGCAGTTCCGTGCCTTTCAGACCCAGCGATTCGGCATTCAAGAACACGGTCGGAATGCCGGAGTTGATCATCGTGGCTTCGAACTGCCCCAAGCCGGGCACGTCGAGGGTATCGATCAGCGCGCCGGTCGGAAACATTGCGCCGCCGCCGTCGCCATCGTCTTCAGCCGGGTCAAGGAATTCGAGTTCGATTTCGGCGGCCGGGAAGGTGACGCCGTCGAGTTCGAAATCACCGAGTTCCTGCACCAGGCCATCCTGCATCGGCACGTGCGCGAGAATCGTCTTGCCGATGTTGGCTTGCCAGATGCGGATCGTGGCCCGTCCATCGCGGGGCAAACGCGCGGGGTCGATGAAGCCGTTCGCTATGGCAAACGGACCGACCGCAGAACTCAAGTTGCCGCAGTTGCCGGACCAGTCAACGAACGCCTGATCAATCGACACTTGGCCGTAAAGGTAATCGACGTCGTGGTCGGGCACACTTGCCTTGCTGATGATTACGCACTTGCTGGTGCTGGACGTGGCGCCGCCCATGCCATCGGTATGTTTGCCATATGGATCGGGTGAACCGATCACGCGCATCATCAGCGCGTCACGCGCTGCGCCGGGCACTCGCGCTGCTTCAGGCAAGTCATCAAGCCGGAAGAACACACCCTTGCTGGTGCCGCCGCGCATGTAGGTGGCGG
>JBEIPT010000582.1:0-1886 GCA_040376895.1 Lysobacteraceae bacterium
GCCACCCGCAGACGTTTGGCATCGACCTCACCATCCACAAAGGTATCCCGCTCGGATCAGGCATGGGCGGTTCCGCCGCTTCTGCGGTCGCCGGACTCGTCGCTGCGAATGCGCTGTTCGACACGCCGTTGCCGATCGAGTCGTTGTACCCGTTTGCGCTCGACGGCGAAGCAGTCGCTTCCGGCGGACGTCATGGCGACAATGTCGGACCCAGCCTGATCGGCGGACTTGTGCTGGCAACCAGTGAGCGATTGTTGTCGCTGCCCGTGCCGGCAGACTGGTATTGCCTTCTGGTCCATCCTGATCTGGTCGTCGAAACCCGCATTGCCCGCGAGCGGCTCAAGGCACCGTATGCCATCGGCGAGTTCGTGCACCAGAGCGAATGCCTCGCGCAGTTTCTGTGCGGTTTGTATCGCCAGGACGAAACATTGGTCCGTGCCGGCCTGAAAGACTTGCTGGTCGAACCGCGGCGCGCCGAATTGATTCCCGGATTTTCGGCGGTCAAGCAAGCGATGCTCGACGCCGGCGCACTGGGTTCAAGCATTTCCGGTGCAGGCCCGTCCGTATTTGGCTGGTTTGTGTCGCGCGCCGACGCCGAAGCAGCAAAAGACGCAGCGGTCGCGGCATTTGGCAAAGCCGGCTTGGTCGCGCAGGCTTACGTATCACCAATCAACGCCGATGGCGCACGGGTGGAGGCCACATGGAATTCCTGAGTACCCGCGGTGGCGATCGCTGCGCCATTGAACGCGCGCTGAGTGTCGGTCTGGCTGCCGACGGTGGATTGTTCCTGCCCGAGCGCTTGCCGCAACTGGACGCCAGCGACTTCTCGGACTGTCGAACCACATCGAGAATCGCCGAACGACTGCTGGGTGAATTCTTTGCCGGCTCCACATTTGCCGATTCGTTCACCGAACTGTGTGATCAGGCCTTCACGGTGCCAACGCCCCTGCACGCATTGCGCGACGGTAACACCCATCTTCTCGAACTGTTCCACGGTCCCAGCGGCGCATTCAAGGACGTCGGCGCGAACTTCCTCGCGACGATGCTGGCGTTCCTGAAACGCGGCGACAACCACGACACGACAATTCTCGTGGCCACATCCGGCGATACGGGTTCGGCGGTCGCGACCGCATTCCATCGCCGCCCGGGATTCAAGGTCATCATCCTGTTCCCCGATGGTCGTGTCTCGGCCCGCCAGGCTCATCTCTTGAGCTGCTTCGGTGACAACATCACCAGCCTGCGAGTCGCCGGCAGTTTTGATGATTGCCAGGCAATGGCGAAAGCCGCACTGGCCGATCGCGATCTGGTGCAGCAGCTCAACATGACTTCGGCCAACTCGATCAGCCTGGGCCGGCTGTTGCCGCAGATGGTCTACTACGTTGAGTCTGCACTGGCCTTCCATCGCGCGACCGCCGAACGAATCAACTTCGTCATTCCCAGTGGCAATCTGGGGAACGCCCTCGCCTGCCTGCTGGCGCGCCGGATCGGTTTGCCGATCGGCAGTGTCGCGATCAGCACGAATGCGAACCATGTGCTTGCCGATTACGTTCGTACGGGCAGTTATGCCCCGCAGCCGACTCGTGCAACGATTGCGAATGCCATGGATGTCGGGGCCCCGAGCAACATCGAGCGTTTGATTCACCTCGCGCGTGATGACCAAAGCCTGCTTGCCGATCTGACCAGCGAGGCTGTCGGTGATGAGTCAATCAGAACCCGCATCCGCACGTTCCACGAAGCGTTCGGCGAAATCATCTGCCCACATACGGCGACCGCTGCCGAGCTGCTCGCACATCGTCGCGCACACGGTGACAACCGTCAGTTCGCGATCGTCGCGACCGCCCATCCGGCGAAGTTTGCCGACGTCGTCGAGCCGCTGCTGGGTTTGA
>JBEIPT010000192.1:0-7108 GCA_040376895.1 Lysobacteraceae bacterium
AGCTGCCACGCGCGTATTGGTTGCCCGAATCGCGGTTGCTGCAAACACCTAAGATGTCATTTTGATCAATGACTTACCCTATGTCGTCATGGAGAGGAGCGGAGCGACGCGGCAATCTCGTGCTTGCCTCAAGCGTGGTCGCAAGATCGAGATTGCCACAGGCCGCTGCGCGGCCTTCTCAATGACGGCCTGGAGCAAGTGATTCGTTGGGGACTATCGCGCAAAGACCCGGAAAAACAACGCGTGGCCTGCACCTACGCCGCGCACCAGCCCTGGTGATTGCTCGTCGATGATCAAGGTGTCGCCTGCGCCGAGCGCAGGCGTGCTGCCGCCCTGCAGGGTGATGTTGCCATCGAGGATGTGCAAACCGCTGACATGATCCTTTCCGCGGCTCAGGACCAGCGTGCCGACCATCGGGCGAAGCAGCATGTCGGCATCCAGAGCCGGATCGGCGAGCATCAGGTTCAGATCTTCGATCGGGCCCAGCAGCGGCACTCCCTCGCAGGCCACGTCACCCGGGAAAGCCAGGACATCGCCGGCACGTTCAAGCGTGTGTGGCGGGCGTCCTTCGATCCGCAGTTCGAATGCGCCTCCGGAGGCCAGACCCAGCCAGCGACGGACGCCTTCGAATCGGGAGAACTTTGACGTTTCCCGCACCTCGGCCCGCGACAGGCGCCACCCGAAACCGACCGCAAAACGCTCGTCCGTCGACATCGCGATCTCTCGTGTCAGGCCGAGGCCGTTTTTCCAAGGTTGGGCGGTCAGGTCCCGATATCGAATGAGGGTCATGGGGAATCCGGGAAAAACGTCAGGGCCGCCTATTGTCGCCCAGACCTGTCTGCCGCGAACACTCCGATTGCGATCCGGAGATTCTGGCTGCAATGATCGGGGTCACCCAACCTGAGGCGCTCATGCAAGCTCACATTCCCCTGATCACCCTGTTGACCGTTGTCCTGCTGATCGCAGCCATGATCACGGTCGGTCGTTGCCGTGCACTGTTCAAGATTTCGGCGCCCGCCACGAGCGGTCATCCCACGTTCGAGCGTGCCTTCCGTGCGCAAGCCAACACCAACGAACAGGCCATGATGTTCCTGCCGTTGTTGTGGGTGGCCCACTACTACGGGTTCACTGATTGGGCCGCTTGGTTTGGGTATGTCTGGCTTGTCGCGCGGGTCCTGTTTCTGGTTGGCTACGTTCAGTCAGCGAATCGGCGTGGGCTTGGATTTCTGATCGGCGTGTTGGCCAATGCCGGGTTGCTGGTGCTTGGGGCGATCGGAGCATTCAAGTCGCTGGTCTGAACCGGGCGGGACTCGGTGAAAGGAAATGCCGCCAAACCGGGTCTGACTCGATATGCCCGTCAAACAAGCTCAATTTGATGCCCTAGTCCGCGCCACCAGCGGAGATCTGTATCGCTTTGCGTTCTGGCTATGTGGCCAGGACGCATTGGCCGAAGACCTGGTGCAGGAAACCTACCTTCGCGCCTGGCGGTCACTCGACGATTTGCGCGATACGCAGGCCGCCAAGGCGTGGCTGATGACCATCCTGCGCCGGGAGCATGCACGGCTTTATGAGCGCAAGGCACCCACCAGTTTCGAGGCTGTCGAAGAGCTTGAACTGGTTGACGAAGATTCGCCCAGCCCCGATCGTCTTGGCGAAGACGCGCTGATCCGGCGGGCCATCGCCGCGCTGGATCCCAAATATCGCGAGCCGCTGTTGATGCAGGTCCTGGGCGGGCTCAGCTGTGACGAAATCGCCACGGAACTCAAGATCACTGCCCAGGCAGTGATGACTCAGTGCTTCCGGGCACGACAAAAACTGAAAGTGGCCCTTGCCGGCCAAAGCCTGGAGGGCAGGTCCCATGGATTGCCTTGAGTTCCGTCGTGAATTGGCGGCGCAGCCGCATGGTCTTGGCAGCGAAGCGAACGTGCACCGGTCCGAATGTCGATCGTGTGCGGAAGCCTTCCTGCGCGCAAAAGGCTTCGAGCAGCGCCTGGAACAGGCATTGGCCGTGACCGTGCCTGAAGGTCTGGCTGACCGGATTCTATTGCGCCAAACCACTGCAACCCGCCACGGAATCCGAATTATTCGGCAAGGCTGGACCCGTATCGCTGCCGGTTTGTTGATGGCGCTCGGGATGGCCGGTGTGGGTTATCTGGGCCTGCGTTCGCCGGATTCACTCGCCGCCGCTTCGGTGGAACATCTCAGCCATGAGCCGTTTGCCCTGGATCGAACCGATCCGATCGCCGCCACCGAAGTCGCGCGCGTGTTTGCCGACAGTGGCGTGGTGCTGAAAGCGCCGCTGACCCAGGTCACCTACCTCACGCATTGTCCGTTGAATGGCAAGCGCAGTCTGCATCTGGTAGTCCGCGCTGAGGGCCAGGCGGTGACCGTGATGTATGTGCCAGGCGAGCGTCAGGGTGACGCCGACTTCGTCGATCGCCAGATCGTGGGTCGTCATCGTGATGTTGGCGCCGGTACTCTGGTCATGCTGGCTGGCAGCGACCGTTCGTTCGACGGCATCGAGGCCGGATTCCGGTCCGCCATCGAGGGTTCGCCGGTTCGCGCCGGCATGAAGTAAGCACCCCGCCGGTTCTTGCGGTCAACTGGCTTCGATGTCACCCAGCGCGAGCAACAAACGGCGAGCCCGCTTGTCGGGTTTGCCGTCCGGGGGCCGCATGCCGAGGGCCTCGAAACGTTTCAGTTCCCGTGCCGCGAGACGCGCGGCAAGATGTTCCGGGCTTTCCGAGTAAAGCAGTGCCGCAACCGAGGCCGGGCCGCGGACTTCGCTCAGGGCGACGACTGTCAGTACGTGGTGTTCGCCTTCACGCTGCAACTCGAGGCGATCTCCCGTACGCAGCGTCCGGGCTGGTTTTGCGGCTTGTTCGTTGACTTTCACCCTGCCAGCGACGATGGCCGACTTGGCCAGGCTGCGCGTTTTGTAGAACCGCGCAGCCCAAAGCCACAGGTCGAGCCGGCATTCCATCGGTTGGCTGGTGGTCCGTGCCGGCATCGTTACATGTTGATGGTGATGTGAGGCTCGATGGCCTTCAGCATCTCTTCGCCGACCTTGAGGTTGCCGGCAATGATGTGACCCTGGTCCATGAACCGGTCACCCCCGCGGTAGTCCCAGCATCGGCCACCTGCTTCGCGCACCAGCAGCACACCGGCGGCCATGTCCCAGGGTTTCAGCCCGAGTTCGTAATAACCGTCGAATCGGCCACAGGCCACATAGGCCAGGTCCAGTGCCGCAGATCCGGTTCGGCGGATATCTTCGGCCTGGGCCATCAGCGATTTGGTCATCCCCATGTGGGCGTCCATGTGGCGCTTTTCACGGAACGGGAAGCCAGTGGTCAGCAGGCAACCATCGAGGCTGTTGCGTTTGCCGATACGCAGCTTGCGGTCGTTCAGCACTGCGCCTCGCCCACGTTCGGCCGAGAACAGTTCGTCCCGCATCGGGTCGAAGACCACGCCGAGCACTGGCTCGCCGTCGTAACACAGCGCGATGGAAACCGAAAAATGCGGGAAACCGCGAATGAAGTTGCTGGTGCCGTCCAAGGGGTCAATGACCCAGACATATCGGGACTTGCCGGTTTGGCCGCTTTCCTCTGCGAGGAAGGCGTGGGTTGGAAAAGCCCGCTTGAGTTCACGCAAAATGGTGACTTCAGCGACCCGATCCACATCCGTGGCGAAGTCGTTCTGCGCTTTTTCGATGACCTGCAGGCTGTCGCGTTTCGGCAGACTGCGTGTGATCACCTGGCCGGCGGCGCGCGCGGCCTTGATCGCGATGTTGATCGCTCCGTTTTGCATGATCGACTCTGAAAGAACCGGCCGAAGCCGAAAAATAAAGGGGATCGACTATAGCAGTGCGCCCCCGGTCCAGCCAGAATGGGGGTTGCTGCCGTTCATGCCCGACCATGACAGATTCATCTAACGACCTGTTGGCCCAATTGCTGATTGTCCTCGTCGAAACCTCGCATCCCGGCAATATCGGGTCGACCGCGCGGGCGATGAAGAACATGGGCCTGAAACGCCTGGCGCTGGTTGCCCCGCGCGAATTCCCTCACGACGAAGCCACGGCTTTGGCTGCGGGTGCCGACGACGTGCTGGCCGAGGCTCAGGTATTTGCAACCCTCGACGAAGCGATCGCACCCTGCCACCTGGTGTTCGGAACCACCGCCCGGCCGCGTTACAACGAGGCGCCCAGCCTGTCACCGCGTGAGGCCGCGGCGATGATCATGCAGGAAGCGGCGAAGGGCTTGACGGTTGCGCTGGTGTTCGGCACCGAGCGCACCGGGCTCACGAACGCCGAGTTGGGTCGTTGCCAGCATGCGGTGCGGATTCCGGCCAACCCGGAGTTTTCATCGCTTAACCTGGGTCAGGCCGTGCAGGTGCTCACTTATGAACTGCGCCTCGCCAGCATCGATCTGGCCGAGCCGGATTTGCCCGCCGAACCGCGCGAGTTGGCCAGTGCCGACGATTTCGAGGGGTTCATGGGTCATCTCGAACGAACCCTGGGGCTGATCGACTTTTACAAAGGGCGTGAATACACCCGCCTGTTGCAGAGATTTCGGCGGCTGTACCAGCGCGCTGCATTGGATCGCCAGGAAGTTCAACTGTTGCGGGGCATGCTCGCAGAAGCCGAGCGGGCAGGGCGCATCGCTTCGGCAACCCGGACTCCTCCGGACTGCGCGTAGCAGTCGTTTACTCAGGCAACGCTTGGTGACGCATGACGAAGGTTTACCCACCCTTTCGGGGTGTTGGATTCCTGATTGGATATTGTAGGCTCCAAGGCACCTCACCACGCGGGCTCAGGATGTCGGTACGAAGCCTCGACCACTCGAACAGACGGATTGCCTTTGCCGAGGTCGCTCATGCCTAGGCTCAGCTTGCGCCTCGAAGTGCTCGCACTGGTTGCGATGGCCGGCGGTTTCGGTGTGTGGCTTGCATGGGCGGGTGTGCTGCCGTACTGGCAAGGTGTCGTGTTCGCGCTGCTCGCGATTGCCATTGGTGCCATCCAGGAACGCCGTGTGCTGGCGCCGATTGCTCAGGCGCTTGGATTGGCGCGGGCCAGTGATGTCGATGAACTGGCAGGCGTTGTTTCAGCGGCACAAAGTGCGAAAGAAGACCACGCCGTGGAACTTCGTGCACAAGCCCAACGTGATGCGCTGACCGGCTTGCCGAATCGTATTGCACTCCGCAATCGACTGCTCGAGTGGCAGCATCGCAGCGATCCCTCGGAGCGTGCGCTGGCGTTGCTGTTCATCGATCTGGACGACTTCAAGCGCATCAACGACACGCTGGGGCACGAAGTCGGTGACGATGTCTTGACCGAGGTCGGACAGCGGCTCGGTGAATGTCTGGAACAATTCGAATGTGAAGGCACATTGGCGCGTTTTGGCGGCGACGAATTTGTCATGCTGATCGAAGGCCACGACGCCCGGCGGCGTGCCGGACATCTCGCCGAACAAGCACAAAAGGCACTCGCCAGACCGGTGCAGCACGGCCCGCACGTGTTGCATGTCAGCGGCAGCATCGGCGTGACGTCGTGCCCGGAAGATGGTTGTGATCCGAGTCGCCTGCTGCAGAACGGTGACATTGCCATGTATCTGGCGAAGGTTTCCGGCCGTAACTGCTATCGCTATTTCACGAACTACCTGACCGACGTGGCGGCCGATCGTCTGGTCCTCGAAAACGACCTGAGACTGGCCATCGAACAGGAAACGCTGGAAGTCCACTATCAACCGATCGTCAACCTCGACACGGGTTGTGTGATCGGTGCCGAAGCGTTGTTGCGCTGGCACCATGCCGAGCGTGGCTGGGTGTCGCCGAGTACGTTCGTCGGCATCGCCGAAGACGTCGGCCTGATCGATGCGTTGGGCGTGTATGTTCTGGAACGCGCGGCCATCCAGGCGACACAATGGCCTGCCCAGAAGGGACTGCAACCGTATATCGCGGTCAATATCTCGCCCCGACAATTGCGTGATCCGGGCTTGCCGGAAAAGGTGCGTCGCGCTCTGAAACGAAGCGGACTGGCGAGCGAACACTTGCATCTGGAACTCACCGAGAGTGCGGTCATGGACGGCGGTGCTGCCGCTCGGGCCGTGTTGGCAGGTCTTGCCGAACTCGGTGTCGAAGTCTGGCTCGACGATTTTGGTACCGGCTTCTCGGGTCTCTCCCACCTGCGTCAGGTGCGGGTCAAGGGCGTGAAGATCGATCGCAGCTTCACGCAGGACCTGCTGTCCGACCGGCACGATCTCGCACTGACGCACGCGATCATCGCCATGGCGCATTCACTGCAAATCGATGTGGTGGCCGAAGGGGTCGAATCGGCAGCGCAGGTTCAGTGTCTCCGTTCCATCGGTTGCCATGCCGGCCAGGGGTTCTGGCTGGGACGGCCGATGCCGGCCGCTGTGCTGCTGCAGTCCTTGCGCACGGGCATCGTGGACCAGCGTTATCGCCTGACGGCCTGAGCCGGTTCGGTTCGGAGGGCCGGCTTTGGCCGGGTTCGCCAGGACTTCAGTTGTCCTGACTCAGTTCGATTTGATCGTCCAGTCCGATCTGTTCGACGAAGCCTCGGACTCCGGACCTTTGCCACGCATAGCGCAGTCGTTCGGCCATCTGTGGCGCGCTGAAGTGGACGGTTTCGGGCGCCGCGTCCGCTTCGGTGTGAGTCCAGGGATAGGCGATCTCGCCCACTGGGAGCGGCAGCGTTTCTCCGAACAGGTTGATCGAGGCAGATCGCCCCAGGAGTTCTGAATCGATCCGGATGGAAGCCAATGCAGCTTCGAATTCCGCGTCGGCGCGTTCCGGTCCGAGTGCGAGCTCGGCAAAATCCCGGAGCCGTGGGGGCAGATCCAGCGTGGCGGCGTAGTCGACCCAGTGGCGGGTCAGATGCGCGGTCAACGCGGCATCGGGCCGATTCAGGGCAAGCCATGCGTCGGCAGGTTCCGAACTGGTCCAGCCGTACATTTGTCTCATGGCCGCGCCTGTCCCGCACTTCTGGATATGGCGTTCAACGATCCAACGGGTCCCCGGCGCCTGAATCAGCAGGGGCCCGGATACTTGCCCGTGACCGTCAAGGACATTGCGGATGGCCGCGACATCCAGC
>JBEIPT010000046.1:0-13603 GCA_040376895.1 Lysobacteraceae bacterium
GCCGTGATTTCGGCGTCGAGCAGGGCGATGCTGCCGTGCAGTTTCAGCGATTGGCCACCGTCGTCCTGCAGGAAATCGTATTCACCGGCCAGTTCCAGTCCGCGGTGTCGGGCATCGCCGGAATTGACCCGTTCGATATCGGTGGTGCCCGGCACGATGAAGTTTTCGAGTTTGTTCTCGAAGCTGATCTGGAAGATCGAGACGTCAAAGAACAGGCCGGAAACCGGCTGGCCACGCAATCCTGCTTCAAGGTTGAAGGCTTTCGCGACGTCCGGGTCGTTGCCGAGTCCGAGATTGGCCGTCGGGTTGGCGACATCGTCGAATCGCATTGGCCGATAAGCCTGCGACGCGTTGGCATAAAACTGCAGACCCTGTTCATGCCAATCGTGCGTGACGCCGAGCCCGAGCAGCGGCACGGTTTGGCTGAAGCGGTCGTCGATCGCGTCGCGACGCAGCCCGGGCGCGCGGACGGTTTCGTCGATGTCCAGCGTCAGGCGTTCCAGACGCAACGCCGGAACGATACTCCAGCGGTCGAAGCGGAACACGTTTTCGGCAAAGACTGCGAGGTATTCGGTTTCCCGTTCCTGCGCAAACCGCAGAATGTCACCCGAGTCGGCATTGAGCGCCGTGTTCGTGCGTTGTTCGCGCGGTGTGTCGTCAACGAATCCGGTAGTACCGAACGTGATGGTGTGGTTGTCGCCCCAGTCGAGCGTGGCACGCGCATCAATGCCGAAACTTTCGAATTCCTGACGATCGAAACTGGCGATCAGGTTCGGGGTCAGGTTGCCAGGCAGGAACTGCGGTGTCCGACGGCTGAAACGATCCTGCGTGCTGTACCAGGCCGTGGCGTTGACGCGGAACAGATCGGAAACAATCTGTTCGGTACCCAGCGTGATCTGCCGACGTTCGATCCACAAGCGGTTGAAGGGCTGTGTCGTCAGCAGCGGGTCCGCTTCATGAAACGAGTTCGGCATCCGGCCGGCTTCGCCGCTTTCGGATTCGTAGCCGCTCAGGTCCAGCCGCCAGGTTCCGGTGTCCCCTTGCCGCCAGTTCAACGTCGCATTCAGGCCCGACACTTCGCTGTCCTCATTGTCGCGTTCGCCGTCGAACTGGCGGTGGTCGAGTGCGACGAGCCAACCCAGATCACCTTGGCCGCCACTGAGTTCGTTGTAGGTGGCGTATAGGCCATCGGCGCCGGCGACATGACGGGTCCGGCCTTCGATGTGTTCGTCCATGTCTGGTGCGCGCATCTGGAAGTTCACGCTTGGGCCGACCTGCGGACCAAACAGCAAACCCGAGCCGCCGCGCAGGAAAGTGACTTTTCGGACGCGTTCCATCGACGGGAGGTAGTACAGCGTCGGGTAGCCGAACCAATCACTGGCGATGGGCACGCCGTTTTCGAAGAAGCTCACGAATTCGGATTCGTGCGGATCACCGAGACCGCGATAGTTGACATTGAAGTGCCCGGGAATCTGCTGTTCGCTGAGCAACAAACCGGGCAATCGGATCAAGGCTTCGCGCAGTGCGTTGTTGACGATCGGTGCTTGTTCGTCCAGTCGGATCTCGGTCGATTTTTTGCCGGTCTGAACCCGGCCATCCTCGATTTCGCGCGCAATGGCCGGAAATCGCGGGTCGGCTGCGGCTTGGGCAGTGACTTCCGTGGTGTCCAGTTTGGTCGCCTTGCGCGTGTTGCCCGTTTCGGCGGCCGGGACCGCGGTCGCGCTCAATGCAAACAAAACCGCCAAAAACAAAGGGTTACGATTGATCAGAGAGAAATTCATGAGGCGTTGACGCGCAAAATCGAATGACGCGTAGACTAATGCGAATCACTCGCATTAGCAAACGTAGGCCTTCCTTGCGTGGAAGCCCCCCGGACGCTAGCCTGCCAGTTCCCTTTCTTAGTGCACCCGCCCGCAAGGGTCAGGGTGAATCCGCCATGGCTTTGACGACCGCGGGAAGCAAGCTTGCTTCCTTGAATGCCTGGGTCGAGTCGGTTGCTGCATTGACCGAACCCCAGCAGATCCACTGGTGCGACGGCAGCGATGCCGAAGACCAAGCCCTGAAATTGCTGATGGTCGAGCGTGGTGACCTGATTCCGCTGAATCCGGACACCCACCCGAACTGTTATCTGCACCGTTCGCATCCGTCCGATGTGGCCCGTGTGGAACACCTCACTTTCGTGTGCACCAGCGAGCGCGATGACGCCGGTCCGAACAACCACTGGATGGCGCCCGCGGACGCGCATGCCAAGGTGGATGCTCTGTTCGCCGGATGTATGCGCGGGCGCACCTTGTATGTGGTGCCGTATTGCATGGGTCCGATCGATTCGCCGATTGCCCGTTGCGGCGTCGAGATCACCGACTCGCCTTACGTCGTCGCCAACATGCGCTTGATGACCCGCATGGGTGCAGCAGCCTTGGCGCGCATCGAGCGCGAAGGCACGTTCGTGCGCGGCCTCCATTCCATTGGTGAACTGGATCCCGAAAAGCGCTTGATCATGCACTTCCCCGAAGAGCTGACGATCAAGTCGATCGGCTCCGGGTATGGCGGCAATGCGCTGCTCGGCAAGAAATGCCATGCACTCCGCATTGGTTCGTTCCAGGCGCGCCGCGAAGGTTGGCTGGCCGAACACATGCTGATCGTCGGTATCGAGAATCCTGCCGGCGAAACCCATTACGTCGCCGCAGCGTTTCCGTCGGCGTGTGGCAAAACCAATCTCGCAATGCTGATCCCGCCCGAGGGCTATCGCCAGGCCGGCTGGAAAGTCTGGACGGTTGGTGACGACATCTGCTGGATGCAGCAGGACGATCAAGGCCAGCTCTGGGCAATCAATCCCGAAGCGGGTTACTTCGGCGTGGCTCCGGGTACCGGCGCCAAGACGAATCCCAACGCGCTGGCGATGCTCAATCGCGATGCCATTTTCACGAACGTCGGTCTGACCGCCGACCTGCAGCCGTGGTGGGAAGGCCTCGACGAAGGCCGTCCCGCGAAGGATTGGCAGGGTCGCGATTTTGATCCGGCGAATGGTCCGGCCGCCCATCCGAACGCTCGGTTCACGGTGTCGGCAAAGCAGTGTCCGAGTTACTCACCGGTTGCCGAATTCGCACAAGGTGTGCCGCTATCGGCGATCGTGTTCGGTGGCCGTCGTGAATCGCTTGTGCCGCTCGTGTTCGAAGCGCGCGACTGGCAGCACGGAGTGCTGATCGGCGCCGCCATGGCATCCGAGACCACTGCCGCGGCAACCGGTGCAGTGGGTGTGGTGCGGCGTGACTCGATGGCCATGAAGCCCTTCTGCGGCTACAACTTCGGTGACTACTTCGCCCATTGGCTGACGTTCGGAAAGGACGGCGCGAAGTTGCCGAAAATTTTCCACGTCAACTGGTTCCGCAAGGGCAGCAATGGCAAGTTCCTGTGGCCGGGATTCGGCGACAACCTGCGCGTCCTGGAGTGGGTGATCGCACGTTGCCAGGGCAAGGCTTCCGGTCAGGCTACGCCGATCGGCATGTTGCCGACGCCCGACGACATCAACCTCGCCGGTCTGAATCTGTCGGACGAGGCGCGCGACCTGTTGTTCGCGATGGACCCGCAAGGCTGGTACCGCGAGTTCGAGGCAATCAAACAATACCTGCATGATTTCGGTGATCGCTGCCCGCAGGCACTGATCGATGAGGCGAACCTCATTGAATCGGAACTGCAGGTGCTGCAACCGGAGCCGCAGGTGACGGCGGCCTGAGGCCTATACCTCGCGATCGAGACCGAACGCAGTGGCCAGCCACTGCGTCAGTTGCTGGTAGCTCATCGCACCCGATTGGCGTGCAATCTCGCGGCCGTTGGCAAACAGGATCAGCGTCGGAATACTCTGGATTCGCAGTTGCGCGGCGCTGTTCCGATTGTTTTCCGTATCGAGTTTCGCGAAGCGGATCTGCGTCATGAAGGCGCCGGACGCGCGCTCGAATGTGGGTGCGAAATTGCGGCATGGGCCACACCAGGCAGCCCAGCAGTCGATCAGCACGGGGAGATCATTCCTCGCGATCAGAGTCGGCAAGTTGGCATCGGTTGCGGTCAGTGGCATTGCTTCAATCACTGGCTGATGACATTTGCCACATCGTGGCGCTTCGCCGAGACGTGACTCCGGTAGCCGGTTCGGCGCGTTGCAGTGTGCGCAAGTCACGACGATGAGGTTGTCTGCTGTGCTCATGTTCCGGCCTCCGGGCCAAAGTCATGTCAAACGTGATGGGGGCATCGGCGACCTTTTCAATCTGCCCGGCATTGATATGCTCGCCGACTCAGACTGCTGAGCGTAAATGGGATTCCGATGCACGGCATGAATACCGTCGAACTGTTCCTGATTGCCATGCTGGTCATCTTCACGGTGCCGTACCTGATTTGGCGAGTCGGTCGTACCGACTATTTTGCGCCGCTTGTGGTTGTCCAGATCCTGACCGGCATCATGCTTGGACCGGGCATGCTCGGCGCGGCATGGCCCGAGTTCTACCAGAGTGTCTTCAACGCTCAAGTGATTCAGTCTCTGAATGGCGTAGCTTGGTGGGCGGTGATGCTGTTCGTGTTTCTGTCTGGCGTGGAGCTCGACCTCCGTCAAGCCTGGCAGAGCCGGCGCGAAACCGGACTTACGGCAGGGCTTGCACTCGGCGTCCCGCTGCTTGCCGGTGCACTGGCAGCATGGCCTCTGCTTGGCCACGACGGCTGGTTGGGGCCGCAAGCGCAGCCCTGGCAGTTCGTCGCCGGAATCGGCATGGCATGTGCGGTCACCGCGCTGCCCATTCTGATTCTCCTGATGGAAAAACTCGGCATCTTTCGTGAACCGCTCGGCCAACGTGTCCTCCGGTACGCAAGCCTCGACGATCTGTTGATCTGGGCCGTACTTGCGTTGATCCTGCTCGATTGGACCCGTGTCGCACGTCAGGGGATGTTCCTCCTGGTGTTCGCGGCCGCTTCGATCGGGATTCGTGCGTTGATGCGTCGATTGCCGACTCGGGACCGGCTCTATGTTGCGCTGGCCTGGCTCGCACTGTGCGCGCTGGGCGGCGACTGGTCCGGGCTCCACTTCATGGTTGGCGCGTTCCTGGCTGGTGTCGTCATCGACGCGGACCTGTTCGAGCGCGAGCAACTCGACCAGCTTCGACATACCGTACTGATGGTGGTCATGCCGGTATTTTTCCTGAGCACCGGGTTGCGCACACAGTGGACCATGGGTGGCACCGAGGTGTTGATGGTCGCGGCCCTGTTGCTGGCGGCGTCAGTCGGCGGAAAACTGCTGGGGGTGCACATGGCCGGCCGCATGCTCGGTTGGCGGCCTGGCGAGGCGAGCGTGATCGGCTGGCTGTTGCAGACCAAGGCTCTGATCATGATCATTTTCGTCAATGTCCTGCTTGATAAACAAATGATTACGTCAGCGATGTTCACGGCCTTGCTCCTGATGGCCGTGGCCAGCACGATGCTGACGGTACCCATGGTTGCGCCACGTATCCGGCCCTTGTTGGCCGAAGATCCCCGGCCGCCTGCTTGACCTAAGTTCACCGATGCTCGGCCCGGCGCTTGCCAAACTTGAGGCATGACGCATTGGACAGCCCCTGACGAATACGAATCGGTGGATCGCCCCGACGAAACCGTCGACGGGGCCATCGAACGCGCGCGCGTCGAAACGCTGTACCGATTCAATCGATCCGGCGTGATTCTCACACTGTTTCTCGGACCTCTGGCCGCCTGGCGTCTGGGCGAAGCGTCCGAACCCCGGCAATTCTGGTGGTGGTGCCTCGTGCTGCTGACGGTGGCGTTGGCGCGTGCTGGACTATGCATGTTCTTCGCGAAACGCCGGTTTGCCCATCCGGATCGCTTCTGGCACCAATTGTTGATTGGTTCGAGCCTCGCCGTCGGCTTGTGCTGGGGCAGTCTCGTCTTGCCGTGGTTCAACATGCCGCCTGATGCCCGTTTGCTGGCGACCGCACTGCTGATGGCGGTCACGGGCATCGCCTTGATCAGTTACATGGTGTCGACACCGGCCTTCGTTGCGATGGTGATGCCGGTGTTCCTGGCACTGCTGTATGCAACGCTGACCCAACAGACCGCAATGGGCCTTGATGCCACATTGATGGTCACCGTATTCGTGGCGATCATGCTGTTCAGTAGCGTGCGCATGCGTCGTCAGTTCGAGGCAACCCTGAGGGCAAGGTGGCGCGAGGGTGAACAACGGCGCGCAGCAGATCTGGCGAATGCCGCGAAGTCGCGCTTTCTGGCAGCCATGAGTCATGAACTCCGCACCCCTCTGAACGGTTTGCTTGGAATGGCCGAAATGTTGGGCCGGGCAAGGCTCGATGCGCCGCTGGACGGGTATGTCCAGGCGATGCAGAAGACCGGACGACACCTGACAGGCGTAGTGTCCGACGTCCTCGACTTCGCGCGACTCGACGCACACCAACTGCAGGTCGTCACGGCGCCGGTGGCACTTCGTGCTCTGGTCGCAGACACCTTGTTGCCCTGGGAACTGGAAGCGCGCAACAAGGGTCTGGCCTTGACCAGCTCAGTCGATCCGGAACTGCCTGAATGGATCGCGTCCGACGGGCTGCGGCTCGCCCAGATCCTGATCAACCTGGTCAACAACGCCATCAAGTTCACGGACAGCGGTTCGATCCATGTCCAGATTCGACGTGGCCACGGCGGCCATCTGGAACTGGTGGTCGAAGACACGGGAATTGGAATCGCCGAACCCGAGTTGAAGTCGATTTTTGATCCGTTCGCTCAGGTCGATCGATCGAGTCAGCGTCGTTACGGTGGCACTGGCCTCGGCCTGAGCATTTGCCTGCGGCTCGCTCAGTTGCTTGGCGGGGAACTGGACGCCAGCAGTGTTCCCGGTCATGGCAGCCGCTTCACCCTGAGGTTGCCGTTGGTCGAGTCCGGCGCACCCGTGGCAGAGGATATGTCGGCAAGTCCAGCCTTGTGGCTCGACGCCGAAGTACTGGTTGTCGAAGACAATGAACTCAATCGCGAGATCGCGCAGTTATTCCTCGAGTCGCTGGGCCTTCGTGTCCGAACCGCATGTGATGGACGACAAGCACTCGCCGCCTATGGCCAGCGCAAGCCCGACTTGATTCTCATGGATTGTGAGATGCCCGAAATGGACGGCCTGGCTGCAGCTCGCGAGTTACGCACCCATGGCGCCCATCAGCCGATCATCGCTCTGACCGCACATGCGTTACCTGAAGATCGTCAGGCCTGTCTGGATGCGGGCATGGATGCTGTCCTGACGAAACCACTCGATCTCGCCTTGCTGCAACAGACGCTGGCTTCGGTTCTGTCGGCGCAGCCGGTACGCAAGTTCGAATGAACGGATCAGTGCTGCATCAGTCCGGCAGCGCGCAAATCGGACAGGATCAGCTCGGAGTTCATGCTGGCATTCGCGAGATATTCACCCGCGCGATCGAGTGAAGCCTTGAGTTCCGGCATCAGGATCGGCTTGGGAACATAGTCGTTCATCCCCGCTTCGAGAAAGCGCTGGCGGCTGTCTGACATGACATGTGCGGTCGCTGCGATGATGTATGGAAGGTGCCGGTACTCGGGCATGGCACGGATCCGGCGGGTGGCTTCGAGGCCATCAACACCCGGCATTTCCACATCCATCAGGATCACGTTGAACTGTTCGGTACGCAGCGCTTCAAGCACTGCCTCGCCGTCACCGACCAGCACGATCTCGTGACCGAGCGACTGCAACATGAGTTCGATCAGCATCTGGTTCACGTCGTTGTCTTCGGCGACCAGAATCCTCAGTGGCACGACCGGGGCGTCTTCCTGTTCAAACGTCGCTGGTACCGGCGTGCCGGGCAAATCCCTGGGATCCCGAATCAGGTTAGCAAGGCGATCGAGCAGTACACTCGGACGGATCGGCCGCGACAGGGTCGGATGATCGTCGCGCACCGTCGCACCCAAACCCAGTACATGCAACGTCGGCCACTGGAAGTTTTCCGGGATGCGAACATCGGCATCCACGATCACGGCCGCCGGCGGTGCCTGCGGGCGGATGCCCGAGAAATCCGGATGATGCTCGACACTGGCGCCGAACAGCACCAATTGTTCGATCAGTGCATCCCGGGCATGGCCCTCATCCATGACCACGGCGATTCGTCGGCCGGCAAGCCATGCCGGTGCGCCGGGTTCGTTGTCGACGATCGGCAGGTCGATGCGCAGCTTGAAGCAGGCGCCTCGGCCAGGTTCGGAGTCGACCGAGATGTCACCTTGCATGAGATCGGCGAGGCGTTTGCAGATGACCAGGCCGAGGCCGGTTCCGCCGAATCGTCGCGACATCGAGGTGTCACCCTGACGGAACGGCGTGAACAGGGTGTCCAGGACATCGGATGCAATGCCGATTCCCTGGTCTCGTACGGAGATCCAGACCCTGGCTGCACCATCAGGCTGCTGCCAAATGCTGGCCTTGATCTCGACATGACCGGTCGGCGTGAACTTGATGGCGTTCGACAGCAGATTGACGAGGATCTGGCGCAATCGTGCCGGATCGCCCAGCACTCGCACGCCGACATCGAAGTCGAACACGGCGCCGAGGCTCAGATGTTTCGCTTCCGCCTGCGGTGCCAGAAGGTCGATCGAGGATTCGATCACTTCGGCGAGACAGAACGGGATCCGGTCGAGTTCCATCTGGCCGGCATCGATCTTGGAGAAGTCGAGCACGTCGTTGATGAGGTTCAACAGCAACTCGGCACTCGACCGCAAGGTCCGCGCCATGTCCTGCTGGCGCTCATCGAGCGGGCTGGCCAGCAGCAGACCGGTCATGCCGATCACGGCATTCATCGGTGTGCGGATTTCATGGCTCATCGCGGCGAGGAACGACGACTGCGCGCGCACGGCATGTTCGGCGGCGAGCACCGCACGTTGCAGTGCGTCCGCGTGATCCTTCTTCTCGGTGATGTCGAGGCTGACGCCGGCATACCGCCAAGGCGTTCCATCTCGCCGCGTCAGAACGCGACCGATCGACTCGATCCAGCGGTAGCTGCCGTCTGGCCTGTGCACACGGAATTGCTGGCGTTGAACGCCACTGACGGTGACCGACTCGAAGAAGCTGGCGGTGAGTCCTTCGCGGTCGTCTTCGTGCACAACTTCGAGCAGGGCTTCCAGGCTGTCCGGGACCATGCCGAAAAATTCCAGGTCTCGATTGCCGCCGCGCCGGATCTTGGTTTCGAGGTCGTACTCCCAGACATTGAGATTGGCGCCTTCGACCGCGATTCGATGCCAGTTCTCACTCTCCAGCAGGGCTTCTTCGAAAGTCTTGCGCAGACTGATGTCCCAGAACAGACCGTTTGCTCGATTGCGGTCGAGCAGGTTCGCGCGCAGTTCCACCCAAGGGGTCGTCGATCCCGCTTGCAGCTTGATTTCGATGTCTTCGACCGGCAGCCCGCGATGCAGGCGGGCCAGATAACGTGCGAGATCCCTGGTGCTGTCCGGATGGACGCCGATGCGGCCAAGGCGCGTCCCGAACACGGCGCTGGCATCATCGGACAGCAGCCATTGACGGTTGGTGTAGTCGTATTGGAAGCGGCACATCCGTGCTGCCTGCAAGGCAGTCGTCAGTTCGGATTCCCGAACCGACAGTGCGGCTTCGATGTTCTTGCGATCGGTGATGTCCCAGACTACACCGGCAATGATTTCCGGCTCGCCATTCCGCTCTGCGGTGACCTTGCCACGGGAGTAGAGCCAGCGGACACGATCGTCCTGGGTGCGAATGCGGAACTCGCTTGCATAGGGCGTTCGCTCGCGAATCGCTGTTTCGAAGCGTTCGTTGTCGAGGGCGTAATCGATCGGATCGATCGCGCCGTCGATTTCGGCGCTATCGGCTCCGGGCAAAAACCCGAACATGGCATGCTGGTCGCCAATCGCTTCGCGCTTGCCGGTGAGCAGGTTCCATTCCCACGACACCATCCGCGCTGCATCAAGTGCCGAGCGCAAGCGGTTCTCGGACTCGATGAGGGCGAGTTCCGCGCGCTTGCGTTCGCTGATGTCCCAGGACACGCCGCCCATCACCGCGACCCCATCGCGATCGAACGCGAGTGGTCCGCCGACCGAGCGTACCCAAGTGGACGTGCCATCTTCGGCGAGCAGTCTGAACTCGGCGCGGAACTCGCGCGCTTCGCGAACCGCCTGCTCGAACTGCGTGCGGAACGTCGACAGGTCCTCCGGGTGCAAACGCGACCATGCCGTTTCGATGTTCTCGTGCCCGGAGCCCAGCAACTCGAGCTTGTCGCCGAATGACCTGCGTTGTTGAGTCCGCAGGTTCCACTCCCAGATCACCATCTGGCCGGAACTGAGCGTGCGGCGCAGACGATGTTCGGTCTCGCGGAGCGTCAGCTCCATTTCCTTGCGGTCACTGATGTCCCAGGCCAGGCCGGTCATGCTGACCACGCCTTCGGCATCAATGGCCGATGGCGAGCCGACCGAGCGCAGCCAGCGCACCGCACCATCGTTGTCGATGGTGCGGAACTCGTTCGCATAGTCTTGGGCGTGTGCCACGGCGGCATCGAACAGATGTTCGTCGCGGTCGCGGTCAGCCGGGTGCAGCGAGGCACGAGGATCGTCGAGGCCGTCGGTCTCCGGGCCGAGTGTCGTGTCCTGGTTGCCGAAAGTCCGCCGTGTGCGTTCGCGCAGATTCCATTCCCAAGCGACCATCCGACCTGCGCTCAGCGCGCGGCGCAGCCAGGCTTCGGTTTCGGCCAGTCGCATTTCGATCTGTTTGCGTTCGGTGATGTCGAACGCGATTCCGGTGGCGCGAAGCAGGCTGCCGTCGGCAGCCAGTTCCGGTCGGCCGCGGGTTTGCAGCCAGCGCACGCTGCCATCCGGACGGCGCACGCGGAACTCCATCAGGAACGCCTCACCATTGACGAGTGCCTGGCGGTAAGCAAGGAACCGGTCGCCGTTGCGATCTTCCGGCACCACCAATGCTTCCACTTCTTCAAGCGAAGTCGGCGAACAGCCGAACAACGCGAAATCGTCGCCGACTGAATGGCGGCGATTCGTTCGGGCGTCATATTCCCAGCTCACCATGCCGGCTGCACGCAGGGTCGTCGACAACTGGCTGGCATGGCGGTCGGCCGTGAGTTCGGCGCGTTTGCGGTCGCTGATCTCGTAGGTAACGCCGATCACGCCCCGGCTGTGGCGGTCAGGGTCCTGGTGACAGCTGGCATGTGTGGCGTACCAGCGGTCCTGGCCGGTTCGGTCGATCCGGCGGAACTCGTGAGAGATGGAGTCACCGTGTTTGCTGCCGCGACCGAGATTTTCGATCGCATCGATGATCCAGGTATCGGCCTCGGCCATGCCGCGCATCATGTCGGCCGCGCTTCGAATCGGTTCGCCGAACAATTCTTCGTCCAGATTGCCGGGCAGGTGTTCGCCGGTGTCGAGATTGATCGCCCATGCATTCAATCGGCCCAGGCTGACGGCATTCTTGAGCCGCAACAGATCGATCGACTCGCCGACATGCAGCACTTCGCGGCAATAACGCTGTTGCCCGGCAATCAGGGCGCGGATCCATTCGGGAGAACACATCGGCGTGATCAGGTGCGGGCAGATGCCTTCGATCGCCTGGGCCAGATCGGAACAACGGGCCTGGCCGGTTTCCGTGCCGAACACGATTACCGCATGACGATCCAGTCTGAATCGTCGCCGCAGCGACGCCATCGCGATCCAGGTGTCGATGTCGAAGAGGTATACGCCGCCGGGGGGGATTTCGGGCTGATCCGGATCAATTCGCAGGGCGGTCAGTCCGAGCTCCACGCAACGAGCTTCGGCGCCCTGACCAAGTACGAACACGGGCACCTCGGGTGTTTCGCTCATGCCGTTCAACCGCGAGGTTTGGGGTCGGTCTGCTCGGCCAGCATCGCACTGGAGCCGGGATAACAAACCTTGTTGCGACCTTCGGCCTTGGCACGGAACAATTCGGCATCGGCCGCACGCATGAAGTCGGCACTGGTTTGCATGCCGGGTTGCCATTGCACCACGCCGACACTGGTCGTGATCCGCCGGACTCCGGTTGCAAGGGTCACCCGCAGGCCTTCCACGCCCGCACGCAAGGTTTCGGCGAATCGTACGGCCGACGCCAGAGGCATGTTCGGCAACAGCACCGCAAACTCCTCACCGCCAAGCCGGCCGGCCACCTGGCCGCCCCGCACCGTCTGACGGATTTCCTGCGCGACCGCCTTGAGCACTTCGTCACCGGCCAGATGACCCAGTTCGTCATTGATCCGCTTGAAATGGTCGAGGTCGACAAAAGCCAGCGCCAGCGGCACACCTTGCGACGCGCGCGCGACTTCGGATTCGAGCGCTTCGCGCCAGACCCGGCGATTCGGAAGTTGCGTCAGGGAATCCACGGTGGCCAGTTCGACCATCGCCTGCAGATAGCGGTCTTCCAGGCTTTCGCGACGCAGGAACTTGATCACGATTTCGCCAATCTTGATCTGGTCACCGTCCTTCAGTTCGGACAGTTCGATCGGTCCGTCGTTGATCATGGTCGAGTTCGTCGAGCCCAGGTCGCGGACGAAGAAGCGATCACCTTCAGGCCACACCTCACAATGAAGGCGCGACACGCTCCGGTGTTCGATCTGCATGCTGCAGACTGGAGCCCGCCCGATCGTGACCGGCTTGTCGATCAATTCGACGGTCTTGCCGAGGTTGGCACCGTGGATCACCACCAGCCGGGCGCCCGGCCGCATGTTGGGTTCGCCCGCGACAACGCGCAGTCGCTGGGTGGTGTGCGGATCGGGTTGGGGGACTTTTTTCACGAGGCCGAGTGTAGCGGGCTGATTCAATGGAAAAAAACGCGTAGGCACATTTCTTCAATCTAGCCCTTGCCGGATGCCACAATCGACCAATGAAATCCTGGTTCCTGAAAAGTATGGGTTGGCTGGCCGCCCTGATGATTCCGCTCTGTGCAGGCGGGCTTTGGTCGGCGCTCATGTCGATCACCCGGTCCGAACTGCCCTGGTTCGCGCTGGCGTTCGGCTTGCTCGCCTGGCCCTGTGCTGCCTATCTGGCCGGCATCGGACGGACGGCCGTCGCCCTGGGCTGCGGCCTGTGTGGTCTGGCCGGGATGGCCTATGCCCATGCGCTGGCCAGCGCTACGGCGGTGTCACGTCTGTTGGGCGTGGATTTCCGGGAGACGCTGTCCGAGTTGGGGGTGCCTCTTCTGCTCGATCTGGCGTGGCTGCGCTGTTCACCGTCCGAACTGGGGGCGATGGGGCTGGCCCTGCTCCTGGCGATCGGTGTTGGCTGGTGGCGGGCGGGTCCGGTTCTCGAAGAGCTGGAATCGAAGGGTTGATCACACTTGCGGCCGTAACAAAGCATTACGCTTGGGAAACCCTAGGTCTCCCACGGAGTCGCCCGTGTCCGCTCGCCTGTTCAATGTTCTGTTGCGGTCCGGGCTCGCGCTCGGAGGTCTTGCCCTGTCGGCTTCCGTCCATGCGCAAGAAGTCATCTTTGGCGGCAACGGCGCCAACTTCGAGGATCAGTTCACTTTCCCCGAGAGTGACGCAGAAGCCGCACGCTTCCTGACTCAGGCCACTTTCGGGCCGAACACGACCGGGATCACCAC
>JBEIPT010000512.1:0-2480 GCA_040376895.1 Lysobacteraceae bacterium
AGGCCGTCTATGGCCGCACACCCGTGCTGCCGCCGCTGCTGCGCTTTGGCAACTGGGTGGGTGGCGACATGGACGGCAATCCGAACGTTGGTCCGGAAACCATTGCCGAAACGTTTGCGCACCAGCGCAAACTGATCGTCAAACGGTATGCCGGCGATCTGCACCAATTGGGTGGATTGCTGAGTCAGACCGAAAATCTGGTGGATGTGGATATCGCCCTGCTGGAACGCCGCGACCTGTATCTGAAGCGGATGCCTGGCGTCGCGGCACAGATCAGCCAGCGTCATCGCGACATGCCCTATCGGGTGTTGCTGCGCTTGATGCGTGCCCGCCTGGAGGCAGTGCTCGACGATCGCGACTTCGCCTATCGGTCGGCACAGGATCTGCTGGACGATCTGGAACTCATCGAACGCAGCCTGCATGCGAACAAAGGCCGGCATGCCGGCGCTTTTGCAGTGCGGCGCATGCGTTGGCGCGTCCGTACGTTCGGTTTCCATCTGGCGCGACTCGATGTGCGCCAGGATAGCCGTGTGTTGTCGCGCGTATTGCGTGCCTGTGACGCCGAACTCGCCGCCCATGCCGATCAGGATGCGCGGATTGCCGATCTGGCGAGTGGTACCGCGGTGCCAGCGCAGGAAATCCACGATCCGCATCTCGCCCGAGTCCGCCAGGTGTTCCAGACACTGACCGAGTCGCGCCATCGGTATGGCCCGGGCGCGCTGGGGCTGTTCGTGATCAGCATGGCCGGAAAGGCTGCTGATGTGCTGACGGTATTGGCGCTGGCGCGATCCGGCGGATTGGTCGAGGCCGAAGGTCAGGTCACGCTGGATGTCGCGCCGCTGTTCGAGACCATCGAGGATCTGCAACAGGCGCCACAGACCATGCGCGCTTTGTTTGCGCACCCGGTCTATCGTGCGCATCTGCGTCAGCGCGGCGACCGACAGTTCGTCATGCTCGGTTATTCCGATTCGGCGAAAGACGGTGGTCTGCTGAGCGCACGTTTTGCGCTCGAGCAGGCGCAGACTTCGCTGCTGGCCCTGGCCGCCGAGTTTGGTGTGGTGCTGGATTTCTTCCATGGCCGCGGCGGCACGGTCAGTCGGGGTGGCGGCAAGTCGACTGCAGCCATCAACGCCGCACCCATCGGCACGATGAACGGGCGACTGCGCATCACCGAACAAGGTGAAGTGATTCACCGCAAATACGGCATCGATGCATTGGCTCTCCGCACACTGGCGCAGACCACGGCGGCGGTGTTCAACGTTACGTTGTCACCCCCGGCCGAGGACAAGCGCGAACCGGGCTGGCATGAAGTGATGTCCGGCATGGCCGATGCTTCGCTGCACGCCTATCGGCAATTGGTCGGAGAGCAGCAGGACTTTGTCGGCTATTTCCGTACGGCCACACCGATCGACGTGATCGAAAGGATGTCGCTGGGCTCCCGGCCGGCAAGGCGCGGTGGCGCGGCGATCCGCGATCTCCGTGCCATTCCGTGGGTGTTTGCGTGGACCCAGTCGCGCTGTGTGTTGCCGGGCTGGTTCGGGCTCGGCGCTGCGATCGAAGCGGGTATTCAGGCACATGGCTTGTCGACCATGCGGACCATGGCCAGTGAATGGCGATTCTTCTCGACGTTGCTCGCCGATGTGGAAATGGTCGTCGCAAAATCCGACATGGCCATTGCCGAGACGTTCTCGCAACTCGCCGGTCCGCTGCACGAACAGTTTTTTCCTATGATCCAGCGGGAGCACGAACGGACCCGTCATCTGCTCACCGAAATCACTGGACGAGAGTTGCTGGCGAACGACCCCCGACTCGCGCGATCGATCCGGCTGCGGAATCCCTATGTCGACCCGATGAGTCTTTTGCAGGCCGACCTGCTCGCTCGTTGGCGCGCGGAAGATCGTCCCGAAGGGGATCTGCTGCGTGCGTTGATCACCTGTGTGCAGGGTGTGTCGCAGGCCCTGCAGAACACGGGCTGACCGGCGTGGAAGTGCGGCGAGCATCCATCGCGGCTTATGCCGGTCTCGCAGCGAGCTTCGTTGCCGCAATCGCATAGGCTACCGAAGTCCAGATCGCCCCGATCGGTGCGCTGATTCGCGCATCGATCCGGACATGCCAATTCGCCGGAACTGTGTTGAGCCGTCGCCCCGATTTCTGTCATTGCGAAGGCCGCGCAGCGGCCTGTGGCAATCTCGTGCATGCGACCAGTCGTGAGACAAGTACGAGATTGCCGCGTCGCTGCGCTCCTCTCCATGACGACATAGGGTAAGTCATTGATCAAAATGACATCTTGGGTGTTTGCAGCAACCACGATTCGGGCAACCAATACGCGCGTGACAGCTCTGACTTTGCCGGCTAGTCGCGAACTCAATGCCAAATGGCAAGAGCTGTGGGGGCGGCGGGCGCCCCCCGTCGCCCCGGGGACCGGGCTACCCGCGGAAAACCCGCCCACACGCACCCCACCCCCACGGAGTGGGGGGGGG
>JBEIPT010000048.1:0-13546 GCA_040376895.1 Lysobacteraceae bacterium
CCCGAGAAGTACAGTTGATTTTGCGTATTCGCGAGTCCGTCCCTGTTGAACAGGGCGTTGCCGTATCCGGTGCGTGCGATCACGTGATTGTTCACGGCATTCATGTGCACGACATAGGGCCCGAGCGCGGGATTGCCGTCGACGTTGCGCTGGAACTGGATGTCGATGCCGGGATCGAACTGAAGGTTGTTCGAGAGTTCCAGGCGCAGCGGACGATCGGCGCATGCGATGGTTTGGAACGGCACCATGTCCTCGTAGTTCGATGCCTCGCAGTTGATCTCCGGCAATCGGCCATCGAAGCGGAACCAGAGGTTCTTCACCAGGCTGAGCGCATCCTGCGGGAAGTCCGGATGTGCGTAGTTCATCAGCACGCCGCCATAGATCGCGTGCCCGCCCACGGTTTCGCCGAGGATGCTGCGCTGGATGGTGCCATCGGAGGCCCACGACAATTGCACGGCTTCGTCCGTGGCATGGGCAAACGAACTGCGATCGATGATGAACCGCTTGATGCCGTCGAGCCGCAAGGCGTCGTCCAGCACGTCACCGCCGACCGGCACGCCCAATTGGGCAGCCGGACGCGATCGCAAGTGACGCACAATCAGGTTGCCGCAGTCATCACGCTCGTAGTGACCATCGCAGATCAATCCGCGCACGATCACGCCGCCGGGCGAAGTTTGGCCTGCGATGGTCACATCACGCGTGACCACTTTGGCGGGCGAATGGATCACGCCGCTGACCTGGAACAGCACGTAGCGTGGCCCGGTCTGGCGTAATGCCCAATTCAGCGAGCCGGGGCGGACGCCCTGTGGATCGGGATCCAGCGAAGTGACATACACCACACGGCCACCGCGCCCGCCGGTAGTACCTGCGCCAAAACCTTCCGCACCGGGAAACGCCGGCAAGGTTTGTGCACTGACGACACTGCCCAACCACAGCAAAAACAGGCCAGCAGCCGCGCGCAACGGATCAGTGGGATTCATGCAATGCTCCGATCATGCGCAGTCTGTTCTCCGCGTCTTCGCCGGGAAACGACAGCGCGTATTCGGCACAGGCCGCAAAACATCCCGTCTGATCACCCAGCGCTGCACGGGACAGCAGCAGTTTCGCCAGCAACGGCAACTTCGTGACCAGTGCCTGCTCGTCGACCAATTGGCGGATGCGCAGCGCCAGACTCTCGCGCAGGATTCGTCGTCCGAGCCCGACGCGCATATCAGCCTGGCCCGGCAATTGATTCACCGCCACCAGATCGCGCAATCGCTTCACCAGCTCACTTGCCGGTTCAGCCGGATGGATCATGTCATCGGAACCCATCGGTATCGTCAGGCAGGTCCGCTGACCACGTTGGATGTTCAGTGCGTCGGTTTGTGCCGCACACAGCAGCAGCACACCGTGGTCGTCGCAACTGATGCGCCCGGGTTCGTGACTGAGACCCATACATTGCGATTTCTGGGCAAGACGGCTCAACTCCATCGGCGTCCCAGCCCAGAATACGGCAGTCACCGCGAAGCGAGTGTCGAAGATCAAACGTGCGCCACCGGTGATTCGAGCGTTGCCGCCGGCAAACAGCAGTTTGCGCAGCTCGGCACAGGCATAGAGCAGCGCGGTATTGGCCTCAAGCCAGTCGAGCTGCACCGACCAGGTCGGAGCGGAACGCGAAGCGGTTTCGCTGACGACATCGGCCATGGCCGGGAGGACACACTCAGAATGCAGCATTGGCCCACTCCTCGCGCTGCAGCGAAAATCCCATCGCTGCCGGCACACTTCGAACGTCCGGCTCGATGGTCAGAAAAGCACCCTGTCCCCGCACTGCCAACCATGAGCGGATACAGGTGGTGGCCTGGCTGCGCACCAGGCTCCAATGCCCAAAGTCCCGCGCCAACATCCAGCGTTCACTGCTCGAGAACTCGAAAATCACCGCGATGCCGTGTGGCTGTCGACGACTGACCAGCGCCTGCAGGCGCAAACCGGGGTCGTGACAAGTCCGCCGTGCCGTTCGCAGGATGTCGGTCAAGGCTTCTTCAATCCGCTCGGCCGTGACGCTGGGCACGGCATCGCCGATGCGGGCCGATTGATCGTGAGCCAATGGCGAAGCCGATTCGTCAAGCATGGTGCAGGTCCCTGTAGGTGGCAGCCTTTGATCGGCCTGACCAGACATACGGGAAGTGCCACGGAATCCGTGCACGGTGTTTCCCAAGGCCAGAAACGAGGCGCGACCCGGAGCATGCAAGCACCGTCAAGCGAAGCAATCCTTCTCCCCGGCCGACCCTTCGGGCCAGTCTTTCCCTCATCCGGCCTTCGGCCACCTTCTCCCGCGCAGCGGGAGAAGGGGTCTTTTGTGACCTACTGCCTTTCGGGGCCTGACGCTTTGATGGATCGAATCCAGCGACATCCGACCGCACCGGGCATCATTTCGATATCAACCAGGCTTGTACGCTCCAACCGGTTGTAGAGCCCAAGATCGATTTGCAGTTCACGACCTGCTCCGGGCCAGGCGCCCTCGAATGCGATCTGATAGCGAGTGCACGTCCTTCGGCCACGCTTGCCGCAACGATAGGTCTCTGAATACGCACGAGCCGGGACATCGTCGAACAAGGTGGGCTGACCAAAATCGAACTCGCGATTGATCTCGGCTGCGAAGGCATGCACGGACAGGATGCTACCCATCATGCCGACCGTCAGCAGCTCAACCAGCACGCGAAAACTGCGACTGCTTGCGCGCAGCCACTTCAACGCCAGCACCGAACCGGCAAGACACAGCAGGATTCCGACGGCAGCCGATACCGTCCAAAGGAAACCGGTATCGAGGTCCAATCGAGAGGCAGGCAATCGAAACAACGCAACCAGGCCAAATATGGCCAAGCCGGTACTGACGGCCAATATGAGCATGGCGCGCCGCAGGAAGGGATCCGGCGTCCGATGCAGCCCCTTTGCCTCTGCCGCCAGCGCTTCGTTCAAGGTATACAAGGCGTTGGCGATGTCGTTGGCGACACCCCGAGTCGGCATACCGTTCTTGTCTTTGACATCAACCCACAGCCGACCCCGATAGGCTTGCACACGATTCAGTGAGGCCTGCTGCGCGCCGCAAATCCGGAACAGTGACAGAACGGCATTCCGGGCTTCCTGCGAACGGCGCAGCGCGGCACCAACACGCAGGTCATCGGAGTCGATGAACACTTCCGCATCGAATCGCGAATCACCGGCAGACTGTTCGGCCGTGATGCCAAAGGACTTGCCGGTGGCATCAAGACCGGTTTCGGTCCGCAACTGGAATTCAAACCCCAACTGTGCAGGAATGCCGATTCGATAGCCGATCTTCGTGCCTTTGTGGCTTTGCTCCTTGAAGGTATACCAGCGACTGTTGCCTTCGGCGGTCTTGTACTGGCATTGCTCGCCGGTCCAACTGCTGGTCCGCCGCAGCTTGAACGTCGCCCACATCATCAAGCTCAAGGTCACGACACCGAACAGAAACCACATGACGATCGCTCCCGGGACAGCGTTGTCCGACTGCGCATGAGCCTGCCATGGGAGATCGGTTCAGGCAATGTGCGGCTGGCCGAAAAAACCTGTGGGCGCGGCTTTCGCCATAAAAAAACGCCGGCTCGAGAGCCGGCGCTTTTCTGAACCCACTTCCAGACAATTCGGTCAGCCGCGTTTCATGAAGCGGAAGAACTCGTCGTTGGTCTTGGTGTCTTTCATCTTGTCGAGCAGGAATTCGATCGCCGCCAACTCGTCCATCGGATGCAGCAACTTGCGCAGGATCCAGATTTTCTGCAGCAGGTCAGGCGCGATCAGCAGTTCCTCGCGACGTGTACCGGAACGATTGATGTTGATCGCCGGGTAGACGCGCTTCTCGGTGATACGACGGTCCATGTGCACTTCCATGTTGCCGGTGCCCTTGAACTCTTCGTAGATCACTTCGTCCATCTTCGAACCGGTATCCACCAGCGCGGTGGCGAGGATGGTCAGCGAACCACCTTCCTCGGCCTTGCGTGCGGCACCGAAGAACCGCTTCGGACGCTGCAGGGCATTGGCGTCGACACCACCGGTCAGCACCTTGCCGGAAGCCGGAACCACGGTGTTGTAGGCACGGGCGAGGCGCGTGATCGAATCCAGCAGGATCACCACGTCTTTCTTGTGCTCGACCAGGCGCTTGGCGCGCTCGATCACCATTTCGGCGACCTGCACGTGACGCGCGGCGGGTTCGTCGAACGTCGAGCTGATGACCTCGGCGCGCACCGAACGCTGCATTTCCGTCACTTCTTCAGGACGCTCGTCGATCAGCAGGATGATCAGATGCACTTCCGGATGGTTGTGCACGATCGCCTGCGCGATGTTCTGCAGCATCATGGTCTTGCCGGCCTTCGGCGGCGAGACGATCAAGCCGCGCTGGCCTTTGCCGACCGGCGAGATGAGATCGAGGATACGGCCGGTGATGTCTTCCGACGAACCGTTGCCGCGCTCCAGGTGGAACGACTCTCGCGGGAACAGCGGAGTCAGGTTCTCGAAGAGCACCTTGCCACGCGAAGCTTCCGGTGGCTCGCCGTTGATCTGATCGACGTTGAACAACGCGACGTACCGTTCGCCATCCTTCGGCGAGCGGATCTTGCCGGTGATGAAGTCGCCGGTGCGCAGGTTGAAGCGACGGATCTGGCTGGGGCTGACATAGATGTCATCCGGACCGGCAAGGTACGACGAGTCGAATGCACGCAGGAAGCCGAAGCCATCCTGCAGGATTTCGAGCACACCTTCGGCATCGATGCCTTCCGGCGTGCGAGTCAGGATTTTCAGCAACGAAAACGTGATGTCCTGTTTGCGCTGACGCGCCACACCTTCCTGGATGCCGCAGCGCTCGGCCAGCTCGACGAGGTGCGCGGCACTCATGCGCCGCAACTCGATCAGGCTCTTCGGCGCATCGGTTGGAATGGTGTAGTTGGAACGCTGCTGGAACTGCTCGCGGTTGGAGGAACCGTTGCTTTCCGGAGCGTCACCGTCGGGATCACCACCACCGCCGCCCTCGGCGCGCTCGCGCTCGATGCGCTCACGACGACGTTCGAAGCGACTCTTGCGGCGATGCCGGTCACGACGCGGACGATCGCCGCCTTCGCCACCTTCACCGCCTTCACCACCGTCGCCGCCTTCAGCGCCTTCGGGGCCGTCGCCATCGTCACCATTCTGGTCGTTGCCATTCTGGCCAGCCGGATTCTGGTTGCCAGACTGCTGGTTGCCCGCGTTCTGGTTGCCAGAGTTCTGGTTTCCCGAATTCTGGTTGCCAGCTTCCTGGTTGCCATTGGGCTGTTGCGCAGCACTCTGGTGACCGGCGCTCTGATTGCCATTCGCCGGCGCGCCGCTACTTGGCTCTGCGCCGGAGTTACCCGGCTCTGCGGCCTGTGGTGCCGCAGGCGAAGCACTGGCTGCCTGGGCCGCCGGCTCGCGTTGAACGCGCGGTTCACGGGGTTCCCGCGGCTCGCGAGGGGGTCGCGTTGGACGCGGTGTCTCGACAGCGGGCGCCTCGGCGCGCGGTTCGGACTTGTTGTCGTTGCGGGGTTCGGCGCCGTCGTTCTGCGGCGAGTCAAGCACGTCGGTTTCGCGCATGGGTGCGCTCTTTCGTTTCATGGGGGAGTCTGAGTGGGAGCCTGATTTGGATCTGGACGTTTCGCCCGGATCGGGATGGCATCGGCGAGCACTGACGTCGCTTTTGCCATGGTGGCCGCGGGACGCGGCTCATCTGGATGGCAACCTTAGCAGGGTGAATTGTCCGGCGTAAAGTGACGACAGCCATCACACCCTCGTAACCGGTCCGCGCTACACTCCTTCGGCACCGTTCTGCCGTGTTCGAGGGTTCTGGCTTCATTTGCCTTGTCCCATAATTCGACCTCGGGATCGTAGTGCCGGTTGGTGTGCATGTCCGTCACGTGCGGAAAGCCTGAAGACCGGCGAGCCTTCCCACCTGATCCTAGGGATCAAGGTCGCGGCCAGCGCTACGGCACGGCGGGCGGTGTTTTTAATTCAGGGCTTGGCCCAACAAAAAACCGCCGGTTTCCCGGCGGTTTTTTATTGCCTGATGCTTGCGACTGCTTACAGCTTGGCAGCCTTGCGCAGTGCTTCGGCGCGGTCGGTCTTTTCCCACGAGAATGCCGTGGCCTTGACCTTCTTGCCGGTGCCGTCGGTGTACTCGACTTCGTGCGGCTTGCGGCCGAAATGACCGTAGCTCGCCGTCGCCTGATAGACCGGATGGATCAGGTCCAGCATCTTGAGGATGCCGTACGGACGCAGGTCGAAGTGGCCGCGGATCAGCTTTTCGATGTGGCTGTCGTCGATCTTGCCGGTGCCGAACGTGGTCACCGAAATGGAGGTGGGTTCCGCCACGCCGATGGCGTAACTGACCTGCACTTCGCACTTGTCGGCCAGGCCGGCAGCAACGATGTTCTTGGCGACATAACGCGCCGCGTAGGCCGCGGAACGGTCGACCTTCGACGGATCCTTGCCGGAGAACGCGCCGCCGCCATGACGGGCCATGCCGCCGTAGCTGTCGACGATGATCTTGCGGCCGGTCAGGCCGCAGTCGCCCACCGGACCACCGATCACGAACTTCCCGGTCGGATTGATGTGGAACTTGGTCTTCTTGTCGATCAGCTTTGCCGGCAGCACCGGCTTGATGATCTCTTCCATCACGGCTTCGACGAGATGCTTTTGCTTGATGCCGTCGTCGTGCTGCGTCGACAGCACGACCGCGTCGATGCCGGCAACCTTGTTGCCGTCATAACGGAGCGTGACCTGGCTCTTCGCGTCCGGGCGGAGCCAAGGCAGCGGCGAATTCTTCTTCTTGCGGATCTTGGCCTGCTGTTCGACCAGACGGTGCGAATAGAAGATCGGCGCCGGCATGAACTCCGGAGCTTCATTGCAGGCATAACCGAACATCAGGCCCTGATCGCCCGCGCCCTGTTCTTCCGGGCTCTTGCGGTCGACGCCCTGATTGATGTCGGGCGACTGCTTGCCGATCATGTTGATGATCGCGCAGGTGTGGCCGTCAAAACCGACGTTCGAGTTGTTGTAGCCGATGTCGTTGATCACCTTGCGCGCCAGCGACTCGATGTCGACCCAGGCGTTCGTGGTGATTTCGCCGGCAACGATCGCGGCGCCGGTCTTGACCATGGTTTCGCACGCCACGCGGGCACGCTTGTCCTGGGCCAGGATGGCATCCAGCACGGCATCGCTGATCTGATCGGCGATTTTGTCCGGGTGACCTTCAGACACGGACTCGGAAGTAAACAGGTAACTCGACATCGCTCTCGATATCCTTATATTCGGATGGAAAGATAAATTTCGGGGCCGCGCATGATACTGGCCCGGCGCCCCGGCGCAACCACTTTAGCAGCGGCCGTTCAGGTTGATCATGACAGTTGAACGGATTTCCGGGTTGTGCGCCTTGCCAGCCGGGTCCGTCATCCCCTATGATGCCGCCCCTTCGCGGTGATCCCGCGGGACTGCCGGAATAGCTCAGTTGGTAGAGCGCGTCATTCGTAATGATGAGGTCGTAGGTTCGATTCCTATTTCCGGCACCAGTTCCTGGTTCATAATCTCGCGAAGCAATACCAAAAACCCCGCCCCCGCGGGGTTTTTTGTTGCCTGGTTTTCCCGAGATGGCGACGTGCCGCGAACTTGACCTGTGGGAGCGGCTTCAGCCGCGATGGCTGGAATTCCCGACAGGACCTATCGGGGAGGGCTGCGGCCAGCCCGAAACTTCGTCGCATCGGCTCCTACAGGTTGATGACCAGAGGGACTTACCTTTCGCGGCGGTGTCTCACTGTGGGAGCTCCCACAGGCACCACGGATGTTGCTCACAGGGTGTACCGCGTCATCGTCTTGCCGCGGGCAAACCCGACCAGCGTCATCCCGTGCGCATTTGCCAGATCGAGTGCTGCCGTGGTCGGCGCCGAGATCGCTACCAGTGCGCCGATGCCGGCACTCACCGCCTTGTGCACCAGTTCATAGGACGCGCGCGAGCTGACGATCGCGAAGCCCGCCAGCCCTGCCCTATTGGCACGCGCGCGCGCGCCAATCATCTTGTCGAACGCGTTGTGCCTGCCGACGTCTTCGCGCAGCACCAAACCTTCGGCGCCCACCCCCGCGGCCGCGGGGGCGCCGCCTGTGGACTGATTCAGTGTCTGCATCGATTCAAAGCGTTGGAGCAGCCCTGCGAGCGCTTGTGAATGCGGTACGGCGTTGACGCCTTGTACGCCCGTCATGCGCGGCGGCCGCAAGGCCTGCTCCAACTGCTCGGTTCCGCATAACCCGCAGGCAGAATTGCCGATCAGCACACGCCGCCGGCTTTCAACACGTTCCATGGCCACATCAGGAATGATTGCCTCGACCACAAACGAGTCAGCCCGTTCGGTGATTTCAACCACACGCAGGTCGCCCACAGCGTCGATGATCTGTTCCGACAGCGCAAACCCAAGGATCAGGTCTTCGAGGTCGGTGGGGGTTGCCATCAGTACCACCGGACTGCTGCCGTTGAACGACAACGCGATTGCACGCTCCTCAACCAGCGAAGCGGTTCCCGCGCGCACTTCGTTGCCATCGACCCGGCATACCGGCACCCCACGTGAGGCTTCACTCACGATGGCTCCGTCCCTGCCGCGCTGCGCGTCAAGCGCACCGGAATGTCCTTGGAGGTCGGCGTGCCGGCGCGCTCGGCCACACTGTCGAGTGGCACCAGGCCATTCGTTTCCGGGAAATAGCTGGCCAGGTTGCCGCGCGGGATATCGTAGGCAATCAGCGAAAAACCGACGGCGTGACGCTCACCGTCGTGCCACATTGAATGGATGTCGACCAGTTCGCCGGCAACCAGACCGTGTTCGGTCAAGTCATCCGGATTCATGAACAGCACACGCCTCAAGCCACGCACACCACGATAGCGATCATCAAGGCCGTACACGGTGGTGTTGTATTGATCGTGCGAACGCACCGTCATCAATTGGAAGGGTGGTTTGTCCCCTGCATTGAACCGATCTGCAAGCGGATGCGCGACCAACCGAGCGCGTCCGCTGACTGTCGGGAAACGCCTGCTGCGACCGGGATGCGGCAAGTGGAATCCTCCGGGATGACGCACGCGTTCATTGAAGCGCTCGAACCCAGGAACAACCTTCGCGATGACCTCACGAATCCGGTCGTAGTGGCCGATCAGGTGCAGCCACGGTGTTTTGCTGGCGGTCAGAGTCGAAGCGGCGAGGCGCGCAACGATCGCCGGTTCGGACAGAAGATCGGGCGACGCCGGATCACGGATGCCGGCAGACAAATGCACCATGCTCATCGAATCTTCAACGGTCACGGCCTGGCGACCTTCGGCCTGCTCATCGAACTCGCTGCGACCCAGGCACGGTAGGATCAAGGCATCGCGCCCCGGGACCAGATGCGAACGATTGAGCTTCGTCGACACGTGCACAGTCAGTCCACACCGCCGCAAGGCTGAGTGCGTCAATTCAGTGTCCGGCGTAGCCTGGGCGAAATTTCCGCCCATCGCGAAGAACACATCGACTTCGTCGCGATTCATTGCCGCGATGGCGGCCACCACATCAAAACCGTGTTGCCGCGGGGGTTCGAATCCACATGCTTCGGCCAAACGATCCAGGAACTCCGGGCTCGGTTTCTCGTAGATACCCATGGTCCGATCACCCTGCACATTCGAGTGACCACGCACCGGGCACGGCCCCGCGCCGGGCTTGCCGATGTTGCCGCGAAGCAGCAGCAGGTTCATCAACATCTGAATGGTCGCGACACTGCGGCGATGCTGGGTGATGCCCATGCCCCAGCAGAAAATGCTGGCGTTGGACCGGGCATAAACTTCGCCTGCAGCTTCGATATCGGCCCGCGACAAGCCGCTGGCCGTCTCGATGGCCGACCACTCTGTGGCCAGCACCTCGTGGCGCAGCGTGTCGATGCCTTCGCAATGATTGGCGACAAAAGTACCGTCCACGGCATCGCGTTCGAACACATACCGCGCCATGCCGATCAGGAATGCCAGATCACCGCCGATCTTTGGCTGCAGGTACATCGAAGCGATCGGCGTCGAAGTCCCGAACAACAAATCACTGGGATGCTGCGGATGGGCGAACCGCTCCAGGCCACGCTCACGCAGCGGATTGATGACAACGATCCGGCAGCCGCGTTTGGCAGCAGCTCGGAGCTCCCCGAGCATGCGCGGATGATTCGTTCCGGGATTCTGGCCAAATACGAAGATCGCTTCGGCATGTTCGAAGTCTTCGAGCGTGACCGAACCCTTGCCGCTTCCGATCTGCTCGGTGAGTGCCACACCCGAAGCCTCGTGGCAGAGGTTGGAACAGTCCGGCAGATTGTTCGTGCCGAACTCGCGGATGAACCATTGATAGAGAAATGCCGCTTCGTTCGAGGTTCGACCCGAGGTATAGAACACGGCACGATCCGGATTTGCGCACGCACGCAGGCGCTTGGCGATCAACGCAAAGGCTTCGCCCCAGGAAATCGGAACATATCGGTCAGTCGCCCGGTCCAGCATCATGGGCTCCGTCAACCGCCCTTGTGCTTCCAGCCACAGATCATCGTGGGCCGCGAGCTGGGTGACCGTGTATTCGTCGAACAGAGCGCGAGTGACACGCTTGCTCGTCGCCTCGGCGGCAACCGCCTTGACGCCGTTCTCGCAGAATTCGAATGTCGAGTTCGGATTACGGTCGGGCCAGGCACAGCCCGGGCAATCGAAACCATCGTTCTGGTTCGTTCGCAACATGGCACGGGCACCAGCACCGACGATGCCTTCCTCGCGCAATGCCTGCCAGGAGCGGCGCAGCGAATCCATGCCGCCGGCCGGTTTGGTGTAATGCTTGATGGTTGTAGGTTTGTCGTTGCGGCTCATCGGCCAAGCTTATCAACCTGCTGTTCAGCCTGAACGCCCGTTCAGGCGCAACTTGCATGCACTCCGGCATCTGGTCAGACTGGGTGACCATCGCACGGTGTTCCCGGCGCCTTGTTCAGGCGCGATCCGGTGATGGTTCCAAATCTGCATGATGCAGAGTTTAATTTTCTCGTAGCGATGGGAACGCTCCGGGCATCACCGGAGTTAATCCAATATGTCGTTTACCGAACTCGGGCTTTCGCCCCAGATCCTTCGTGCGCTCGAAGAAAAGGGCTACACACAACCTACCCCGATCCAGGCTGCCGCGATTCCAATCGTGATGGCCGGGCATGACCTGCTTGCTGCCGCCCAAACCGGCACCGGCAAGACCGCCGGCTTTGCACTGCCGATCCTGCACCGCCACATCGGCCTGCCAAAGCGCTTGACGCCTGCGCCGCGTGTGCTGGTCCTCACGCCTACCCGCGAACTCGCAGCCCAGGTGCTGGACAGTTTCCGCGAATATGGCCGCCATGCCGCACTCAAGTCCGCGTCCATCTTCGGTGGCGTTGGCATGGGTCCGCAGATCGACGCACTCCGTCGTGGCCTCGATGTGCTGGTGGCCACGCCCGGCCGCCTGATCGATCACATGGGTCAGCGTAATGTCGACCTGAGCAAGATCGAAGTGCTCGTGCTCGACGAGGCCGATCGCATGCTCGACATGGGCTTCATGCCCGCGTTGAAGCGCATCCTGGTCGCCCTGCCGCGCCAACGTCAGACGTTGATGTTCTCGGCGACGTTCTCGGACCCGATCAAGGCACTTGCCCAACAGTTCCTGAGCTCGCCGAAGGAAGTGTCGGTGACGCCGCGCAACACGGTTGCCGAAACGATCTCGCACATCGTCCACCCGGTTCCGACCGACCGCAAGAAGTCGCTGCTGATCGATATCCTCGCAGTGGATTCGCGCGTGCAGACGCTCGTCTTTGCGCGCACGAAACATGGTGCGAACAAACTTGCCGAACAACTGGAGAAGTCGGGCTTCCGTGCCTCGGCGATCCACGGCAACAAGAGCCAGAATGCGCGCACGAAGGCACTGGCCGATTTCAAGAGCGGCAAGCTGACCATTCTCGTGGCAACCGATATCGCAGCGCGCGGTCTCGACATTCCGGAACTCCCGGTGGTCATCAACTTCGACTTGCCGATGGTTGCCGAAGACTACGTGCACCGTATTGGTCGCACCGGTCGCGCCGGTGAAACCGGTCGTGCGATCTCGCTCGTCACGCCGGACGAATCCGGCTTGCTGCGCGACATCCAGCGTCTGCTGAAGCAGGAAATCCAGATGATTCCGGTTGCCGGTTATGAACTGTCGCAGCCGTTGCGCATGGATGCCAACGCTCCGCGTCCAGTCCAGGGCCAGCGCCAAGGTCCTCGTCAGGGTCAGGGCCGTCCGCAACAACAACGTTCCGGTGCTGCACCGGGCCGCGGCACCAGCACCGGCGCCAAGCCGACGCAGGGCAAGCGCCCTGCCGGCCAGGGCCATGGTCACAAGCCGGGTCTCGGTGACGCCGCCAATCCGGCACAACGCCGTCGCCGTCATGGCGGCAGCAGCGCCGGCCGCACCAGCCGCCCGATGGGTGGCCGCGAGGCTTAAGCGCCGGTTGGATCAACTGGTTTGATCGAACCAAGGAACGCCCGGCCTCAAGCCGGGCGTTCTGCATTCCGGATGTCCCATATCGAATCAGGCCAACGCTGTCGCCAGTTTGGGATGACGAAACAGAAACCCGGATTCCAGCAACCGCCCGCAGCTTGCCGGCGGACTGTGCAGCAGCATGTCGGACATGTCGCCCAGCGCCAGCTTCAGAGTCCATGCCGGTGTGCGCAGCCAAGCCGGTCGACGCACGGACTTCGCCAGTGCACGAGTGAACGTGGCCTGGTCGACTGCCTCCGGCGCACACAAGTTGTAGGCACCACTCGCCCGCCGGTCGAGCGCAAGCTTTTCGATCGCCGCCAGCACGTCATCAAGGTGAATCCAGGGGAACGCCTGACGACCATCACCGAGCACGCTGGCACCACCAAACTTCGCCGACAACCGCAACGGATACAGGATGCCGCCGCCTTCGCCGAGGACGAGCCCCAGCCGCAAGACGATCAAACGGAATCCGGTCTCGCGGACCAGGTCGGCCGCCTCTTCCCAGGCCGCACACAATTGCCCGGCGAAGTCGGTTCCGGCGGCCTCATGTTCGGCGCTGGTAACCGAACGCTGACCATAAAAGCCCATCGCCGACGCCTGAATGAACACAGGCTGGTCGGTACGCGGCACCTTCGCCAATTGTGCGACCAATGCCCGGGTCAGACCGACCCGCGACGCCCACAGCACTTTGCGCCGGCCTTTGGTCCAAGGCACGCCCACAACCGGTGCGCCGGCGAGATTGACGATCAGATCGAATCGCTGCCCATCGATTTGGTCAATGCGATCCAATGCACGAATTCGACCGTCGAACATCAGACTGGTGCGCCGCGAATCACGCGTGAGCACGGTCACATCATGGTTTGCGGCGAGCAGTCGCCGAACCAATTCCGAACCAATGAACCCGCTGCCGCCGGTCACGAGGACCCGCAGACTCTTTTGCGACAACAGGGGACGAATCATGGGTATCGGACTCCGACTGGCAAGGGCATCCC
>JBEIPT010000072.1:0-12009 GCA_040376895.1 Lysobacteraceae bacterium
CTCTTGGCGGTGTCGGCTTCCGGTTTCACCGGCTCGGCATCGAGCACGTACACGGCCACCTCACCGTCGCCCTCGATCAATGCGTCCCGCGGCACCACCAGCGCATTCGTGCGCTGGTCATAAACAATCTGGACCCGACCGAACATACCCGACTTCAATGCATTGGTCCGGTCGTGGAAAGCACAGGTGACCTTGAACGTGCCGGTCTGCGCATCCACCACCGGACTGACGCGATCCACAGAACCCTCAAAAGGTGTGCCACCCAGGGCATCAACCATCATCGCCACCGGCTGGCCGGGCTTGAGGATCGCGAGTTCACGCTCGGGAACATTCAATACCGCCAGCAGCGGGTCGAAGTCGTCGATCCGGAACAGCGGCTGCTGCAACTGGATGAGGTTGCCAACCTTGACCATACGCTCGCTGATCACGCCGGCAATGGGAGCGCGGATCTGTGTGTAATCAAGATCCAGTTTGGTCAGTTCGAAGACGGCTTTCTGAGTCTCCAGGTCGAATCGGACCCGCTCATGAGCTTCGGAACTGGTCAACTTCCGCGCAAACAGGTCGGAAGAACGACGGTAGTCGTTTTCCAGTCGCTTCAGGTTGGCTTCGGCGCGCTGGACTTCGAGACGAGGCTTTTCAGGATCCAACTGGGCCAGAACCTGGCCGGCGACCACCTGGTCACCTTCCTCGACGAACAGCTTCAACAGGACGCCGCTCGCTTTGGCCACCACTTGTGCCTGATTTTCCGGCTCCAGCGCCGCGGTGCCGCTATAACTGGCGTCGATCGGCTTGAGTGCCGAAACCGCAGCCTCGACGGGCACGGCGACCTCGGTCTCGGCCTTTGTTTCGCCCTTTCGACCATCACCATTGGCGCCGTCTTTGCCGCCACAAGCGGCCAAGAACAGTGAGATTCCTGCAAGCAAGACGTAAGACAAAGGCGCAACATATTGTTTTTTCATGGCTTTCCCGACAAGCGCAGCACAGTATTGGTGTTATAGCTTAATAGAACACCAGATGTGTTCCATAGGCCGGAAGTCAGCCGGTGACAATTTGATCTCGTCCGGAGCCCTTTGCACGGTACATGGCCGCGTCGGCACGCCGGATCAGCGCGTTGACCGATTCACCCGGTTTTGCCAAGGCAGCCCCGATACTGACCGTATAGCGCACCGGCTGCCCACGGTCATTGGTCACCACTTGACGATGGACGGACTCCCGCAACTGCTGCGCTCGCTCGACCAACAATTGCAGGTCGGCCACTTCCCGGTACGCCAGGAACTCTTCACCGCCGTAACGGGCACAGACGAATTCGCCCAAAGTCTCGCGCATAACGGCCGCAAAATCGGTCAGGACCGCATCGCCGATCAGGTGACCATGTTCGTCATTGATGAGCTTGAAGTGGTCGAGGTCGATGAGCAGCAGGCCCAGAACCTTTCCATCGGCGTGCCAGGTCCGGATCTTTTCGAGGGCGGCATGGCGGCTGCGCAGGCCGGTCAGGCTGTCGGTCTCGACACGCTCGCGCAGCCGGATATTCGCGGCCTCAAGTTCGGCCGTTGTGGAACGCAAGTCACGAGTGCGCAACGCAACCTGTTTGCGCAATTCATCGGCATTCGCGCGGATCGCCCGCACGCGCCAGGCTGACAGCAAACCAGCGACCAGAACCGCGGCAATGACCAACAACACCCGCCCAAGCGGGGTTTCGTGCCAAGCGTATGCGACCATGACCGTAAGCAAGTCGCGTTCGACTGCGTGACCGTCCAGTTCAGCGCGCAACCGAAGTTTGCGCAGGCCACTCGGGAAATCCGAAAACACGGCCTGGTGGGCATCGCCCAGGTCCGAGAACGCAGTCTCGTCAGGCCACCATCGATAGCTGAAACGCACCTTTTCGGGGCGCTCGAAATGGAATGCCGACAATCTGAGCTGCAAGGTCGGCGCGTCGTGCGGCAACTCGATCATGCCCGTTGGCGGCGCCCAAGGCCCGGTTCCGATCTTTATGCCGACAAGACTCGGATTCAGACCCGGCGTCGATTCCGGCGGATGAGCCGGGTCAAACGCCACCACACCACCAGCACCGCCAAAATAAAGGCGCTCACCGTCCGATGCGCTGGCATTGTTGTGCAGTTGGTCACTGATCAAACCATCCCGACTGTCGAAGCGCCGAACCGATCGCGATTCGGGGTGGTATCTCAACAACCCTCGTGGTGTTCCCAGCCAGAGCTCATTGGCGCCGACGAATTCGATACTCCCGACACTGCGACTGCCATTGGCCAGCGACATCGGGTGCCGCGCGAGGAGAATATCCTTGCCGACATCCTTCACTTCCACCAAGCCACCCGACGTACCAAGCCAGTGACGCCCGTCCGGACCTTGTTTCTGAGTCCACACCACCGCGCCCGGCAACTCATGGTCGCTGATTCCGACTTGATGCAATTTGAGCAGTTCCAGTCGCTCATCAAGGCGGACCAAGCCTTGGTTGGTTCCGAGCCACAGTTCCTTGCCCCGGCGCAGCATCGACCAGACAAGCTGAGTGGGTAAACCATCCGGCAATGGAACGCGCTCCACCCGGCCGTCGCGCAACCGGAACAAGCCCTTGATGCCACCAATCAACACGGTGCCGTCGGATTCAATCAGGAAACTTCGGATGCTTTGCAACTCTGGATCAATCGGCACCACTTGATCGCCCTGGACGGCAAACAAGCCGTATCCAGTGCCCACCAGTACCTGCGGACCGTGCTCGATCAAGCTCCATACAAAGCGGGACTCCGTGCGCAGGCCCGCTCGGGACAAGCTGTCCATCGACCAGATTTGCCCCCTTTGGCGTTGCCCGGAGCCTGCGGATTGGACAAATCCACCATAGGTGCCCACCCAAATCCGATTTTTTGTGTCGGCCAGCAACGAATACACCATCGGATGGCCCAAAGAGTCCACACGGTCATCGACCGGAACCTGGCGCTCGAAGTATCGGTCGCCGGCGGTAAAGCGGACCAAACCACGGCCCCATACGGCACTCCACAGTCCACCTTGCTCGAACGCCAGATCGGTGATGATCACGCCGTTGCCATCAACCTTGTCCCAGTCAGGATGAGTCAGCGCGCGCAGGCAGTCGCAGTGTTCATCCAGCCAGACCGTGCCCCGGTTCGTACCGACATAAACCGTGCCTTCGGGTTCCAGAAACGACAGGATGCTGCTCGACGTCAACGAATCGGCCCCGGTCCGGTGCGGATGGAACCACCGCCAGGATTGATCGCGCGCATCAAACCTCAGAAGACCATCGTTCCAGTAGCCGATCCACAGACGATTCTTCGCATCGACATGGATGCTGGAAACAAAGGGGTCGGACTGATTGAACCCGGCAAATCCGGGCACGAGTCGCCGGGCCACCAGGGTCTTTCGAACCACTTCGAACACGCCGTCGGCGGTAGCAAGCCAAAGCCGATCGGAATCACTGGAGATCGCGGAAATGGCGGGCAAGGCCAGCGTTTCCTTGACCACAACCCGGCGTGGTTCGGAGTCCGCGATCGACAGTCGCCACAATTGGCCAGCGCTATCCCCGAACCAGGCCTCACCTTTTTCGTCCATGTGCAAGGCCTGCACACCAGCGAGTGCGTCGCCGCCTGACATCAGGGGCATGACCCGATGCGTGCGTAAATCGATACGGAGCAATCGAGTCGGCGTTGCAACGAGCAGGGTGTCGCGGACCACAAGCAACTTGCGGGCATGTTCGTCTGTAGGCAAACCGGGCGGCGACAGAACGATGGTCTCGAACCGATGGCCATCGAACGACGACAGGCCGTCCTGAGTGGCGACCCAAAGGAACCCTTGAGAGTCCACTGCAATCGACTGGACCAACGTGCTCGGCATGCCTTGGGCGCCACTGAACACCGTCGCCGCATCAAGCCGCATGCCGATTGCCGCCATTGCCAATGCCGCCGAAATCTTCAGACAACGGCGGAAAAGCAAGGCGACCCTCACCATTTCCATGACATCCAGAAAGCAAGCCTCTGAAGCAGTTCAGGGGCTCGTGTGATGCAGAGGTACGGCACGGTGTTCAACGACGCCAAACTTTGGTTGGCGTCGCAAGGCATCGCCTTACCCGGTTTCGACCCGACAGAACCCGAATCATTGACTCAGGATTCAGCCAAGGCTGCTTCCGACACCGGCTCTGCCTCGGTGCCGATGCGGAGTTCGCCATCAACGACACTAAGGTGGACACGCCCGCCATTGGACAGTTTGCCGAACAGCACTTCGTCGGCGAGCGGGCGTTTGACCTTGTCCTGAAGCACACGCGACATCGGACGGGCACCCATCTGCGGATCGAAACCATGCTCGGCAAGCCAGCGACGCGCCTCCGGATCGGCCGACAACGAAACTCGCTTGTCATGCAATTGCGCCTCGAGTTCGATCAGGAATTTGTCGACGACACGAAGAATGTGGTCAAGATCGAGCGGACGGAACTGGATCACCATGTCCAGACGGTTGCGGAATTCGGGCGTGAAGAGTCGCTTGATCGACTCCATCGCATCCGTACTGTGATCCTGGCGCACGAAGCCGATGCTGCGACGGGAAGCCTGCGCCGCACCTGCATTCGTCGTCATCACCAACACAACGTTCTTGAAGCTGGCTTCACGACCGTTGGAATCGGTCAACGCGCCGCGATCCATGACCTGCAGCAGGATATTGAAGACATCCGGATGCGCTTTTTCGATTTCGTCGAGCAGGATGACCGCATGGGGATGTTTGGTGACCGCATCGGTCAGCAGACCACCCTTGTCGAAGCCGACATAACCCGGGGGTGCACCGATCAGACGAGACACGGAGTGCGCTTCCATGTATTCACTCATGTCGAATCGAACCAACTCGATGCCGAGTTGCATGGCCAACTGGCGTGTCACTTCGGTCTTCCCGACACCGGTTGGCCCGGCGAACAGGAAACAACCGATCGGCTTCCCGGCATTGGCAAGGCCCGAACGCGCCATCTTGATGCAGGCTGCAAGCGAATCGATCGCTTCGTCCTGTCCGAACACCACCATCTTGAGGTTGCGGTCGAGGTTGCGCAGCACTTCGCGGTCGGACACTGACACCTGTTTGGGTGGAATCCGCGCCATCTTCGAAATGATGTATTCGATTTCGCTGACGTCGACGATTTCCTTGCGATCGGCCACCGGTACGACACGCTGGCGCGCGCCGGCTTCATCGATCACGTCGATGGCCTTGTCAGGCAACAGACGATCGCCGATGTGCTTGACCGAAAGATCCACCGCAGCCTTCAACGCATCCTGGGTATAGACGATGTTGTGGTGTTCCTCGAACCGGGGCTTCAGTCCTTTGAGGATTTCCAGTGCATCGGCCATGCTCGGCTCGACGATGTCGATTTTCTGGAAACGCCGCGACAGCGCCCGATCCTTGTCGAAAATCTGACGGAATTCCTGAAACGTGGTCGAGCCGATGCAGCGGAGTTCACCGCTGGACAACACCGGCTTGATCAGATTCGACGCATCCATCGTGCCGCCGCTGGCTGATCCGGCACCGATGATGGTGTGGATTTCGTCGATGAAGAGGATCGCCTTCGGGTCTTTCTTCAGCTCGCCAATCACCGCTTTCAGGCGTTTCTCGAAATCCCCGCGATATTTGGTGCCGGCCACCAACGCACCCAGATCGAGGGCATGGATCGTGCAGTCCTTCAGGACTTCGGGCACCTGGCCTTCGACAATCCGCTTCGCCAGACCTTCGGCGATCGCGGTCTTGCCGACACCAGCCTCGCCGACGAACAAGGGGTTGTTCTTGCGCCGACGGCACAACACCTGGATGGTGCGCTCAACTTCGTCGCCGCGACCGATCAGCGGGTCGATCTTGCCGAGTCTGGCCTGCTCGTTGAGGTTGGTCGCGAATTCGTTGAGCGGATTGCCGCGTGGTTCGTTTTCGGCCTCCGGATCAGACGGGGCCGACTGCTTGCCTTCCGGTTCGGCGTTCTTCGGCTCATGGCCGATCTTGGCGATGCGGTGGGAAATGTAGTTGACGACGTCGAGTCGCGTGATTTCCTGCTGATTGAGGAAATACACCGCGTGCGAATCCTTCTCGCCGAAAATGGCAACCAGAACGTTTGCGCCCGTGACTTCCGAACGTCCGCTCGATTGCACATGGTAGACCGCGCGCTGCAACACGCGCTGGAACCCCAGTGTCGGCTGGGTGTCGCGGGAGTCTCCCTGCGGCAGCACCGGAACCGTCTCGGCGATGATCGCCCGCAGATCCTGCGTGAGCTTCTTGAAATCGGCGCCACAGGCCCGCAACACGTTCGCGGCAGAGGCGTTGTCAAGCAGGGCCAACAGGAGATGTTCAACGGTCATGAACTCATGCCGCCGCTCGCGCGCGTCCTTGTAGCACTGCGCCAATGTCTGTTCGAGATCCTTGCTAAACATGGGTATCACCTCCAGACGCCCAATCTGCGTCCTTTTTACCGTGGATCAAGGCGTCGGTTCGACGACCAGCACTCCCGTTCACGAAACTTTCTCCATCATGCACAGCAGTGGATGGTGGTGGCTCCGTGAAAACTCGTTCACCCGCGTCACCTTCGTTTCAGCCACTTCGCGCGTAAAAACGCCGCAAACGCCCTTGCCACGGGTGTGAACATGCAGCATGACCTGCGTGGCCTGGGCATGGTCCATCGAAAAAAACATCTGCAACACGGCCACCACAAAATCCATGGGCGTGTAATCGTCATTCATCAATACCACCTGAAACATCGGCGGCTTGGCCAGATCCGGCCGGGTCTCCTCGACCACTGTGCCGAATTCATGCTCGTGTTGTGGCGTGTTGGCCATGCATCCTCGGTCATTCATCAATCCGGGGGCAGTATAACCTTGCTGGTGTGCACCGGAAGTGTGGGGCCAACCGCTACAATCGTCCCCCGTTTAGACAGGTTTCTCCATGCACCAATCGCCGATTTGGCGGCCGGACGTCACGGTCGCCGCCGTGGTCCCCCGCCATGACCGCCTGCTGTTCGTTGCCGAGCGCGTGCGCGGGGAGCTCGTGCTCAACCAGCCAGCCGGACACCTCGAACACAACGAAACCCTTCTGGACGCCGTGGTGCGCGAAACCCTCGAAGAAACTCGCTGGCAGGTCCGGCCTTCGCACCTGCTCGGGGTCTACCAGTGGCAAAGCCCGTCCGACGGGACTGGTTTCCTGCGCTTCGCGTTTGCCGCTGAAGCGCTGACCGACCACCCGGAACGGCTGCTGGACGACGGCATCGAGCAGGTGTTGTGGCTGAACCGCAGCGAACTTCTGGAGTGTGGCATTCCGCTTCGTAGCCCATTGGTACTGGCCTGTGTCGACGATTTCCTAGCTGGCCGCCAACACGCAGCCGATCTCTGCCGCTGGGTCGTCTCGCCATGATCGTTGTCGGTGTCTCCGGTGGCGTCGACTCCTCGGTGGCTGCGCTGCTGCTGAAACAGGCCGGTGAATCAGTAGCCGGCATGTTCATGAAAAACTGGGAAGAGGACGACGATTCCGGCACCTGCCCGGCCGAAGCCGACGCTCGTGATGCCGAGTCGGTGTGCCAGATGCTCGGTATCCCGTTCCATGCCCGCAACTTTGCGTCCGAGTATTGGGACGGCGTGTTCCAGCAATTCCTCGACGAATATCAGGCTGGCCGGACACCCAACCCGGACATCCTGTGCAACCGTGAAATCAAGTTCAAGACGTTTATCGAGCACGCGGAAGATCTCGGCGGTGACCGCATCGCCACCGGCCATTATGCCCGCGTCGCCTGCATCAACGGGCGTTATCGGCTGCTGCGCGGCCGCGACGACAACAAGGATCAGAGCTATTTCCTGCATGCGATCAGCGAATCGGCGCTGTCGCGTACTCTGTTTCCGGTCGGTGAGCTACCCAAGCCGGAAGTCCGTCGGATTGCCGAAGCAGCCGGTCTGACGACCGCATCGAAGAAGGATTCAACCGGTATCTGCTTCATCGGTGAACGCCGGTTCCGCGAATTTCTGGGGCGCTACCTTCCGGCGCGACCCGGCGTGATTGCCGGCGTCGATGGCACCGAAGTCGGTAGTCACTCGGGAGTCTGGTACTACACGATCGGCCAACGCGAAGGGCTGGGCATCGGTGGCCGCAAGAACGCCCGACCCGAGCCCTGGTTCGTGGTCGGCAAGGATGTTGCGCGCAACATCCTGATCGTCGATCAAGGGGAATCGCCAAAGCTGTCGTCGTCCCGCCTGATCGCCCACACCGCCACGTTCATTGCCGGTCAGGCTCCTGCCGCTCGATTCAGCTGCACGGCCAAGACCCGATATCGCCAGCCTGACCAGGTGTGTACCGCCACGGTTCTCGACGACGGTCGCCTGGAAGTTCGCTTCGATGTCCCACAGAGAGCCGTAACGCCCGGCCAGTCAGTCGTGTTCTACGACGGCGAAACCTGCCTGGGTGGCGCGGTCATCGAGGCTACCGACGCCCATTTTGGTGGTTTGTCATGACGACCGCCGAACGTCGGCGCTTTCAGGCGCAAGCACTGTCTGCCCTGCTGGATGCGATCCAAGGCGTGCGCGATCTGGCGAGCACCGGCCGCACCGAACTGACCCGCCGAATCCCGCTGTTGGAGGCCGTGTTCAACTTTGATGGTGATACGCCGGTGGTGCTCTATGGCCAAACGTTCGACTTCAACCCCGGACTCAAGATCGGGGCAGCCCTGAGCGCACGCAGTTGGGGTCAGGGCGACGATCGCTTGCGCATGGCCGTTCAGATTCTGGCCTTGTCCGGTCGACTTTGGCGTTCTGCCAGTGCCGGCAAGCGCCTCAGTGAGGCCATCGAATCGGCACGACGCCAGCAACTGGCATTCGGTGTTGCCCACGAGAACACGCTTCAGGCAATGGCCCAGGTTTACGTGGACACGATCGCTCCACTCGGCGCGCGGATCATGGTCAGTGGTGACCCTGCCGTGCTGACCCAGGACCGTGTCGTGACTCAGATTCGCGCCCTGCTGTTGGCGGCGATGCGAGCTGCGATCCTGTGGCGGCATCTGGATGGCAGCGTCTGGTCATTGTACTTTTTTCGTGCGCGCTGGCACCGGGAGTTCAACGGGTTGTTGCCCAAGGCCACTGATCCTGATTGATCAGGTTTGGTTGCCCGTTCGGCGGCGCCACCAGGCCGCGATCAGCAAGACCAGCAGAAATACGCCGTAAGCCAGCAGCGACGCCAGGATCTGCGGCCAGAGTTTGCCGTAGGCGACATCGGCAACTCCAAGCCCGTACCAGCCTGACCCGGCGGCCAGCACAATCGCCATCACCATCGCCGCCAAATCGAAACCACGTGAACGCTTGGCGGCACGACCGAACCGCCAGTACACCCAACACAGCACCAGGAACCAGGGTGCCAACAGGATCGTGGCCAACAATCCGACGATCATGATGCCGCCTGTTTCGCCTTGCGGGCATCACGCGCAGCGCGCATCGCCAGAATTTCCGCGTGCACGACTGCCGCCGTCACCGTCGAACGGGCCAGCATGCCACCCTGCTCGTCGTGCCAGACAAAACCTTCGCCGTCTTCCCGGCACTCGAAAGTCTCGCCTGCTTCCAGAGTCTTCGCCATCCATTGACCGCTGTCTTTCGGCGACTGGAATCCGCGACTCAACACCAGCGTATCGCCGCCTGCGGACACCAGCTTGAAGTAGAACAGGCCGTCCGGTTCACGGTAAGTCTTCAGTTCACCGACGACCTGCACGGTCGCCTTGGCGCCTGCAGGATCGACCGCTGCAGCCATGGCCGAAACCGGACGCAAGCCGACGGCTGAACTCAGTCTCGACAGGAACGGCGTGGCACGCGTTCGTGCCCGCCGCGCACCATCCAGAAGAATTGCCTCAAGTTCTTCGCGACCGGCGGCATGCTCCGTCAGCGCGCGATACCGTTCGCGTGCCGGCGCAAGATCTTCGTTGATCCGCTCGAATAACCGCTGCTTCGCTTCGCCCCAACCGATGCCGTCGAGAAACGCCTGCCGCATGGCGGCAGTTTCATCGGCGCTGGCAAATGCCTGGTAGATCGTGAAGATGTGCGAGTCGTCCGGATCCTTGCGTTCACCCGGTGCCAACGAATTGGTGACAATGCCGAGAATGGCCTTGCGCAACTCCGGCTCAGGCAACCAGAGTGGAATCGTGTTGTCGTAACTCTTCGACATTTTGCGACCGTCGAGCCCCGGAAGGATCGCGGTCTGCTCGTCGATCGCCGCATTCGGGAGCGTGAAGAACTCTTCGCCATACAGATGGTTGAAGCGCGCCGCGAGATCGCGTGCAATCTCGATGTGCTGGATCTGATCACGACCCACCGGGACCTGATGGGCGTTGAACATGAGGATGTCGGCAGCCATCAGTACCGGATAGTTGAACAGCCCCATGCTGATGCCGGAGTCCTCGTCGACACCGTTCGCGCGATTGGCATCGACGGAAGCCTTGTAAGCATGCGCGCGGTTCAGGAGACCCTTCGCCGCAACACAACTGAGATACCAGGTCAGCTGCGGAATCTCCGGAATATCGCTCTGTCGATAAAAGAACACTTGCGCCGGATCGAGGCCGAGCGCCAGCCATGTGGCGGCAATCTCCAAGGTCGAACGCTGGATGCGCTCCGGCTCCTGACATTTGACCAGCGCATGAAAGTCGGCCAGGAAATAAAACGATTCGACGCCGGCACGCCGGCTGGCGGCAATTGCCGGACGGATCGCACCGACATAGTTGCCGAGATGCGGCGAACCCGTTGTGGTGATGCCGGTCAGATGTCGTTCGAGCATGGTCTTGTTCCGAAAAAAAGCGAATGTAGCAGGGTGAATGGTTGGCAACGATCCCCTCTGCCGGCGTTGAACCAAACCCCGTTTGGGCGTGTCTGCGTTAGTACGTGCACCAACTCGCACAAGGAGGAACCATGAAACGTCTGCTCGCTACCCTGCTCGCCACCGTCACGATGGGCGCTTCGGCCCACACCCATACCCTGGTCGACCTGGAAGTTCTGGACCGTGATACCGGCGAACTTGCCCCGGTGTATCACCAGCGCGGACAGACTTATGTCGCCGGCGAACCAGGCCACCGCTATGCGGTGCGGCTGGTCAACAAGACCGGTGGCCGTGTGCTCGCCGTGCTGAGTGTGGATGGCGTGAATGCCGTCAGTGGCGAAACCGCCAGCGCCCAGCAGGCCGGCTACGTGCTGTCGCCTTACGAAAGCGCCGAAATCAACGGCTGGCGCAAGAGTCTTGATGACGTCGCACAATTCGTGTTTTCGGCCCCTGAATCCAGCTACGCAGCTCGAACGGGTCGCCCGCAGAATGTCGGCGTGATCGGTGTTGCGGTGTATCAGGAACAAGTTGCCTGGCAACGCCCGCAACCGCCGATTGCCCAACCGCGTGCGCCGCGTTACCCGCGTGGTGACACATGGAGCCGCGACAAGAGTGAAGCCAACCGGGATTCAGCTCCCGCACCAGCGGCGCCGTCCATGGAAGCCGAGTCATCGAAACGTTACGGCGGAGGCCTGGCCGGCCAGAGTGCTGCACCCGACCTGGGTACTGCCCATGGCCAGCGCGAATGGGCGCCGGTGAACACCACGGAATTCCGTCGTCGTTCCAGCCGCCCGGACGAAGTGGTCTCGCTCCAATACCGTAGCCCGGAATTCCTGGTCGACAACGGCATCGCCCCGCCGTGCAGCTTCGGGTACGGCCGCAGCTGCCGCCCGACTCGCGGCCAACCGGAAGCATTCCCGCTCGGTTTTGTGCCGGATCCCTACTGAATGGAGCGGCTACTTCGGTAGCCGAAATCCAAGCCAGGACACCACACGGGCCGCGGTTTCCGCGGCCCGTTTGCCGAGCAAGGGGCCGACATGACTGGTTTCCGGCAGGATCAAACGCTCCGACGCAAGCCAATCGGCCACTTGCACTGATACTGCAGCCGGCACCGAATCATCGGCGTCGCCGATCACCATCAACACCGGGCAGTCCGGGCGCGCCAGTTCGATCCCCGACTGAATCTGCGCCAGCACA